>JBQCFR010000187.1:0-4393 GCA_051958885.1 Tsuneonella sp. | reverse complement strand
GTTCGGTTCTTCACAGCCCAGCCCCTCCCCCGCCGGGGGAGGTCCCTGCGCAGCAGGGGAAGGGGGCCACTCCGCAATCGCTCATCCGCCAGCGTGAAGCAGGAGTTTCCCTATTTGTATCCAACAAAGTGACCGGGGCTGCCGATCCTGAGCGCGTTTTGCCGGGACGCCAACTCCGTCGGACGGGAGCTTTTGCCGACGCGGAGACGTTAAATGGCTATGTTCGAATGTCCCGGCAATTCGACCAACGGCCCAGCGCCCGCGATCTCCGGGATTCACATGCCTTCCGGAGCATGCTACCTTTACCCGCAGCGCGGGGTGGGCGGTTAGCATGGCCAGAAGTGATCTCCTCATATCGTTGGTGAAAGCCGGTGCTTCAGGCGACCGCTCCACGCTCACGTCCACCGTTGAGGCGCTAGTCGCCGAAGAACGGGCCAAAAGTCATCATGTATTGGCAGATCGACTGCATCGGGCGCTGCAGTCTATTCCGGTCACCACATCGAGCGAATTAAGGCGCGCCACCGGCACAGGACGAGACTTCGTTATTGAGTCGGACCCACGCGTACAGCTCGACGACCTCATCCTTAGCTTGCCCGCTGAACGGCTTAGCCGTCAACTCATCGAGGAGCAGCGTCGAGCGGATTTGCTCCGATCGCAGGGCATGCAGCCACGGCACAGGATGCTGCTGTCCGGACCCCCGGGTAACGGGAAGACGTCGCTTGCAGAGGCGATAGCGGAAGCTATCGGAGTCCCGCTCTTGACGGTGCGTTATGATGCTCTCGTGGGTGCATACCTGGGCGAAACCAACGCCAGGCTCGCGCGCCTCTTTGAATATGCGCGCACAACCCCGTGCGTGCTTTTTTTCGACGAATTCGATGCGGTCGGAAAAGAGCGGGGTGATGTACACGAGACGGGCGAGATCAAACGCGTCGTGTCTTTCCTCTTGATGCAGATCGACCAACTGCCGAGCTACGTCGTAGCAATAGCCGCCACGAACCACGCCGAGCTCCTAGACCGGGCAGTTTGGCGACGATTTCAGCTGCGCATTGATATGCCACTGCCTTCAACTAGTTCGATGGCGGTGCTGATTGATCGGTTTTTCTACTCGTGGCCCGAAGACGCTGGAGTGACTGCTACAGTAGTTGCCAATGAAATGGGTCAGACGAGCTTTGCAGAGGTGTTTGAATTCTGCCAGAACATCCGTCGGCGTCATATTCTGTCGCAAGGTCAAGAGAGTCTTAGGAGCATTGTCGGCCAGGAGCTCAAGCTTTGGACGACGCGTATAAAGCCAAATGGCGAATCCACCGGACCATCCACTCCTTCGCCTGGGCGAAGCTCAAAAAATTCCAAGGCGGACCAGCCGCGGCTTCGATAACTCTCGCAAATTTACACCCCAAGATCAGGCAGCGACCGCGGGCGGCCAAAAGCTAACGCACTTGGCCGAACAGTTGGACGCAAATACTCCGGCGCTAGAATTGCGAGCAGACCCAAACGCGCTAGCACCGGAACGCTTGCTCGTCTTCGAACTGACCGGCGGCGTCATGAAATTCCACGAAGCAGTTCGGCGGATCGCCGGACTGGAGTTCTTAGGCGCGGAAGACATTGAAGAGGACGAGTTCGACAAGAACCCGGTTCTTTACCTGATGGTCCCTTCCGAAGGGGCGCTCCGGAACATCGTTTCCCTCTGGCGCCGTTGGCAGCAAGATGGTGCCGTTCCATACGGATTCGGAGCTTGGAAGAGCCTGCTTTCACAACTGCGCGACATACGTCCGTGGGGGCCGCCGGATCGAATTGCGCCACACGACTTCGAGGTGTTGTCGGCTGAGGCCGCGAGCGGGCAGATCACCATTCGGCTTGAAGTGGAACTGGTGTTTCGTCGCGATGGAGAAGCGGTCGAGGGTCAAGCTAGGGAAGCAATTACTGCACTGAACGGGAATGTTATCTCCAGGTCGCGTATCGAAGGTGCGGGTTATCACGCGCTTCTCGCCGACATTCCAACGGCAGCTCTGGTGGACGCGCTCGAGCTGAATCCTGTCGGACTGGCCGGGGTGGAGGCAATTTTGCAAATTCGTCCGCAGAGCATCTTTGAAATGATGCCTCTGGAAGAGGCGCCCGGAACTCAGGCGCCGCAGCCACCGCAGCTTGCGGGTGACCCGATCGCCGCCGTATTCGATGCAGTCCCTATGGCCGGGCACCCTCGCTTGGCGGGAACACTAAGCATCGACGACCCCTTTGCGCTTGAGCCGCTCGCGGTGGGCCCCCGGAAGCATGGGACCGCAATGGCATCAGCGGTGATCCACGGCGACATCAACAACTCTTGGGGCCGTCCGCTGGAACGCCCGGTCCATTTCGTGAACATGCTCTACGCCACCGCCGATCCGGATCACCCAGAGCGTTTCCCTGATCTCCTTCCCGCTGACATGTTCGAGCAAGCGTTGGTCCGCATGAGAGAAGGAGATGCGCCCACCGCGCCGCACGTAATCATAATCAACGCGTCCCTCGGTGACCCCAACAAGCCTTTCGCCAATCGAATTTCCGGTTGGGCCCGAGTGGTGGATTATCTGGCCAACAAATATGGAGTCTTGTTCATCGTAAGCGCCGGGAATCACACCTCGTGGCTGGAAACACAGAACATGACTTCCGGGGAGTTTGAGGCGCTTTCGGGAGAACAGAAGCTTCGCGTGGCGCTTCGCGCGAGTGCCTCGCAGATAGCAGCTCGGCGAATCCTCGCTCCCGCTGAATCCCTGAACGCTATAACGGTCGGAGCCCTGCACGCTGACCACTTTGAGTATCCTCACCAATTGCCAGCCGGAACACTGGACGTTTGGGAGGACTCCGGTCTGTGCACCGTTTCTAGCGGCCTCGGTCCCGGATACGGTGGCGCTACTAAGCCGGATATCCTAGCCCCTGGTGGGCGTCATTTGGTTCGGATCTCTCCGCAAGGCGAGCATCACCGGCTTCACCCAGTGAAAAATCCCGGCGCTTTTGGGGGAGTTGCGGTGGCCGCTCCGCCATTCGCCACCTCGATTGGCGGCGACGTAATTGGTCGATCCGTAGGGACCAGCGTGGCGGCGGCTCTCGCTACTGGCGTCGCAGCCCGCGCGCACGAAGCTCTCGAAGCGGCGTACCCTGATTTCGTGCAACTCCCGAGCGGCCAACGAGCAGCGCTGTTAAAGGCTCTCCTAGTTCACGGCGCCCGCTGGACTTCCGCCAGAGACTTGCTGATCGAAATCCTGGGCCCACCCGACAACAAGCATCATTATCGGCAGAAGGATAACGTTCGCCGCTATCTCGGCTTCGGGGCCTACGATCCCGAACTCATTATCAATTGCGCGACGGACCGAGCTACACTGTGGGGTGTTGGAGCGATGCCGTCGGATGACGGACGCAGGTTTCGCCTTCCATGGCCCGGCGCTATGACCGGCAAAGCACAACCGCATTCAGTCTCGGCGACCCTCGCCTGGTTCTCGCCTCCGCAACCAGCGACTGTGGCCTATCGAGCGATCCGCATGAAGATCGTGGAACCCGATCAACTTGGTGCAGCGGGGGTGAAGGCGATTGGCGCGCAGCCGGACCCCAAGCAAGCTCACAAAGGGACGGTCATTCATCGCTGCTGGGAGGGGGAAAAGGCGGCAGCGATAGCCGCCGATGGCTTCTTCGATCTCGATGTTCAGCGGGAACCCGACGACATCACCCAAGCAGCGGACTTCGCACTCGTGGTGACACTAGGCATGCCCGGGGAGGTTCAGGTCTACAACGAAGTCTTGAATCGCGTCGCTTTGAAACCTGCAGTGGCAATCGCCGCCTAAGGAGCTTCTCCTTCTCACCGCTGCAACAAAAGATTTTATGGGATCGAGACTGACCCGTACCGCCCGCATCCGCGCTCGCTTTGGCAAAGCGCCCCCGGCGTTTCGCGTCACTCGCGTCCCCTCTTTCTGCTTCAATGGAAAAGCGCAGCTAGGCGTCGTCGCCCATTCGTAGGGCCGCGATAAATGCTTCCTGCGGGATGCTGACGCTCCCATACTCCCGCATCCGCTTCTTCCCCTCCTTCTGCTTCTCGAGCAGCTTCCGCTTCCGCGTCGCGTCGCCCCCATAACACTTCGCCGTCACATCCTTGCGCAACGCCCCGATCGTCTCGCGCGCGATCACCTTGCCGCCGATCGCGGCCTGGATGGGGATCTTGAACAGGTGGCGGGGGATGAGGTCCTTCAGCCGCTCGCACATGCCTCGGCCGCGCGCCTCGGCGTTGGCGCGGTGGACGATCATGCTCAGCGCGTCGACCGGCTCGCCGTTGACCAGGATGCTCATCTTGACGAGGTCGCCCTCGCGGTGGCCGACCTGGTGGTAATCGAAGCTGGCGTAGCCGCGGCTGATCGACTTCAGCCGGTCGTAG
>JBQCFR010000186.1:0-5628 GCA_051958885.1 Tsuneonella sp. | reverse complement strand
GGCCGCGCCACTCGCCGGGCCCGAGCGCGGCGTCCGCCGGCGAACGGCGCACCGGCACGACCGCTACGTCGAAGGCGTGGAGACGGGCCGTGATCAGGCTGCGGATCGCGCCGAGGCCGAGCAGTAGCGCGCGGCTGCCGGCAAGCTCCATCTTGCCGGGGGAGTCGTTCAGCCACTCGTGCCGATCCTGGGCGCGCACGACTTCGCGATAGCCCTTCGCGTGCGCCAGCATCAGCATGACGACGTATTCGGCAATGGTGATCGCGTTGATGCCCACGCCGTTCGTGATGGTCACCCCGCGCCGGTCGAGCAGGTCGAGCGGCATGAAGTCGAGCCCGGCGTAGATCGAGTTGAGCCAGCGCAGCTTCTCGGCCCGGGTCACCGCCTCGATCATCGGCTCCCGGCGATCGAGATCGAACCACCCGATCTCCGCCTCTGGCGCAAGCTCGAGCATCTGTTCGGTCGAGGTATAGAACCGCGGCTCGATCCCCTCGGGCAAGTGGCCTTCGACGAGCGGGCGCACGAGGCCTGAGATCACGGCAACGGTCATAGCTTCCACTCCCATCCCAACGAATCGCCGTCCATCACCTCGACCCCTCGCCCGGCGAGTTCGTCGCGGATCGCGTCGGATGCGGCGAAGTCCTTCTCCGCGCGAGCCGCCTTCCGGCGCGCGAGGGCGGCGTCAATCTCGGCGTCTGCGATCGTCGCATCGCGCGGGCGCCGGCGCAGGTCGATACGCGATAGGTCAAGCAAGCCGAGCCCGAGGACCGCGTCCATTCGCCTAATCGCCGCGCGCTTCGCCGCAAGGTCCACCTTCTTGGCCGCCAGGACCTCTTCGAACGCCGTCAACGCGAGCGGGGTGTTGAGATCGTCGGAGATCGCCGCGTCAAACCGTTCGGTCAACGGCGCGAGCTTCGCGTCCTCGCCGCCTTCGCCCGCATCGGTGAGCCGCTCGGCCGCAAGCACCATCCGCTTGAGCCGTGTCAGCGCCGCGCCGAGCCCCTCCCACGAAAACTCCAGCTCGCTGCGGTAATGCGCCTGCAGGCACATCAGCCGGTAGGCGAGCGGGTGGTAGCCCTTCTCGACCAGCAGCGGCAGGCGCAGGAACTCGCCCGCGCTCTTGCTCATCTTGCCCGTCCGATCGACCAGGAAGTTGTTGTGCATCCAGATGCGCGCGCCGCTGGCGAGCGGATCGTCGAGCGAGCCGCAGCCGCAGAACGCCTGGTTCTGCGCGATTTCGTTCGGGTGGTGGATCTCGCGGTGGTCGATGCCGCCGGTGTGAATGTCGAACGGGAAACCGAGCAGCGCCCCACCCATGACGGAGCATTCGAGATGCCACCCCGGCGCGCCTCTACCCCAGGGCGAGTCCCATTCCATCTGGCGGGTCTCGCCCTGCGGGGTCTTGCGCCAGATCGCGAAGTCGGCCGCGTTGCGCTTGCCCTGCACCGCCTCGATCCGGCCTTCGCCCTCGTCGGTATGCGCCCGGGCAAGACGGCCGTAATCCGCGACCGTCGAGACGTCGAAGTAAAGCCCGCTTTCGATTTCGTAACAGTGCGCTGGAGCGATCGCCTGAGCGAATTCGATCATCTGCGGGACATAGTCGGTCGCGATCGACCACTGCGCCGGCTGGCGGATGTTGAGCGCCTTCACGTCCGCCCAGTACGCTTCGGTGTAGTGCCTCGCGATGTCCCAGATCGACTGGGCCTTCTCCGCTGCCGCCTTCTCCAGCTTGTCCTCGCCAGCGTCGGCATCGTCGGTCAGGTGCCCGACATCGGTGATGTTGATGACGTGGGTGAGCCTGTACCCCTTCCAGCTCAGTGTGCGCCCGAGCACGTCGGCGAACACGTAGGCGCGCATGTTGCCGATGTGCGGGTAGTTGTAGACCGTCGGTCCGCACGAATAGACCCGCGCCTCGCCCGGATGGACCGGCACGAACGTCTCGAGCTGACGGGTCAGGCTGTTGAACAGCTGGAGCGGCTGGCCGGACATTGGCCGCGCCTTGCACGGGCGCGCCGCGCCCGGTCAAGCGAAAGCACCCGGCGCGCTCGGCTCAGTGGCCAGGCTGCTCGTCGCCCTGCTCCTTCGCCGACGGCTGACCCGCTCCGCAGGCGGTGCCGTCCTGCGCTGCCTCGCAATCACTGTCGCTGACCCACAGGTCGTCGTTGCCCGCCCCGGTCACCGGATCGTCGATCAGCGGATCGCTCTGAAACTGCTCGCTGAGGGTGAAATCGATCAACTGCGAGGCGAGGCCATTCTCCGGATCGACCGCCGGATCGAACTCGGCCTCGATTAGATCGCGCGCCGGGTCGTCGAACTCGGGTAGCTCCACCACGGGGGCCGGCGCACACGCCGCGGGGTTGGCGATAAGGCAGCCGTTGAAGGCAGAACTGGTGTCGAACACGCTGAGGAACTCGGTCGCCTCGAGCGCGGCGACGCCGGTCTTGCCGCCGACAGTGCCGTTGAGCACCAAGATCGGGCCGTCGCCGACAACCGCCGACCCCGTCAGGCCGTCGGTCGTCTGCAATCTGCCGATGGTCAGCGCGCCGACCGCGAATCCGCGGCGCTGATCGTAGTCGGTTCCCGCAGCGGTGTTCTGGACCAGGATCGGCCCGCTGGTGCGGATGTTCAGCGTGCCTGCCTGTATGATGCCGTCGTCGCGTGTCACGCCGTCGTTCTTCGCCAGGCGCGCTTCGATATCGGCGGGGGTGAGCCCGGCGATATCCGCCATCGCGGCAGCAGTCGCGGCGATGAAGTCGCCGGCGAAGATATCGACCGTACCGATGGCCGCTCCCCCAGCGGCGGTCAGTGCGACGTTTCCGGCGGCCGCGTCGATCGTTACGTGCGAGCCGGCCAGAGTGATCGCCGTATCGCTGCTGCCGGTGACGGCAAGCTTGCCGACCACCGCGATCGTACCGCTCGCCGCGAGCGTCAGCCGACCGGACGCACTCATATTTCCGCCCGCCGCGGCCTGCACAGCGAGGTCGCGTACCTCGATGCTTTGCCCGCCCTCCCCGGAATTCGCGGTGATCTGGAGATCGCCACCGCTGTGGACGCGGGTGAACTCGTCGTCGGTGATCGAGAGCTTGCCGGCAACGTTTTCATCGCCGCCGAGCACGATGTCGTTGCCGATGTTGCCGATGCGGATCGAGTTCGTGCGCGCGCTCTCACCGATCGCACCCGTATCGCCGATCTGCAGATCGCGAAGCGAGAGGTCGATCGTGTTGCCGCTCAGCAGCCCTTGCGCGTTGAGGGTTCCGTACACGGTCGCCTCGAGCAAATTGCCCGCAGCGATCGAGGCATTCGAGCTCGCGACCACCAGGTTGCCGGAGGTCGCGGCCGAGATGTCGCCACCCGCCGAAACAGCGCCGAACACCCGGGTCGTCCCGCCTGAGCTGGTGGAAATCGACCCCGCCGCTTCGGCTGCTTGCAGATTGATGTCGCTTCCGGCGCGCAGGGCGATGTCTCCGGTCGCGGTAAATCTGCCTTGAGTCAGCCCGGCCGAGTCGACCGAGATGTTGCCTGGACCCGGTGAGCCAACGGTCACGCCGGCCGGACGCAGACCTGCCGGCGTCACGGCGACCTTCCCCGCCTCGACCAGCCCGACGCGCACGTCGCCGCCGCTTGTCAGGTTCACGTCGCCGCGCGACTGTGCGGACACGAGGCCGATGTCGCCGGCCGCGTCGATATCGATGTCGCCGTTGGTCGCCTGGGCGAGCGTCAGGTTGACGCCGTTGACGTCGTCGATCTGCACCGCCGCACCGCTGACGATCGCCTGCTGCCCGTCGCCGGAGAAGGTCGATTCGATGTCGTGCGTGACGATCACCGCGCCGCCGGCCGACCGCAGCGCCACCGTGCCGCCGATGGCGTCTCCGATGGTCAGCGCCGAGCCCGCCCTCAGGGCGAGCGCATCGCCTGCGTTCGCTCCGCCGATGGTCGCCACCCCTCCGGCTGTGCCGGAGATCGATCCGCTCGCTGTCAGGGTGCTGGCAGAAAGGTCTCCGCCGGCGGTGAGGCCGATCGCATCGGCGGTAACCGAGCCGCCGGCTATTGCGCCTCCAGCAGAGAAGGTTGCCGAGTTGGCTGCGCCCGCGGCATCGAAGGCGATTCCCGCACCAGCATTTATAGTGAAGTCCCCGCCGGCGGCCGTCAGCGTGCCGAACGTCACCCCGCCGCTCGATACAAGCGAGATCGCCCCTCCCACGTCCGCCGCAGAGGTTATGGCAAGATCGCCGCCGGTAGCCGTGAGCGCCAAGTCGCCGCCGACTTTTCCGCCGCCGAGATTCACCGAGGCTCCGCTCGCGCTCGTTTGTCCGTCCGACGTCGCCGTGCCCAGGCTGGCCAGACCGGCGGCCTCGACGGAGATCGTGCGTCCCTGAGCCGAACCGACCACCGCATCACCACCGCTTGCCCGTCCGACCAGATCGCCCCCCGCAGAGGCGCTGCTGATATCGAAGGAATTCGCATCCAGCGTCAGATCGGTTCCGCTGGTGAGCTGGTCGCCCGACAGCGAACCCCCAGCGGTCAGCCCCAGGAGGCCGCCGCTGGCGACCTGCTGGAAGCTCAGGTTGCCGGTTGT
Organism: Tsuneonella sp.; assembly: GCA_051958885.1. Lineage (GTDB taxonomy): Bacteria > Pseudomonadota > Alphaproteobacteria > Sphingomonadales > Sphingomonadaceae > Tsuneonella. The sequence goes on along the minus strand of JBQCFR010000186.1, from coordinate 1,052 downwards.
CGACGCCGTCACGCTGCCGTCGGCATCGAGCGTATCGAGCGTCGCCGAGCCGCTCGCCTGGAGTGCGGCATCGCCTCCGACGGTGAGCGCACCCGTCGCTGCGAGATCGCCAGCGCTCGCGGCCAGCGAGAGGTCTCCCCCGACCGTTCCGCTAGTGACCGTGACCGCGGCGGCCGTTACACTCGTGTTGCCGCCGCTGTTCACACTGCCAAGCGTTGCTGTCCCTGCAGCGGTCACGGCAATGTCGTTCGCCGCGGTGATCGCAGCGAAGCTGGCCTCGCCCCCGGTCGCATCGGCGCTGACCGAACCGCCCGAGGTCACCGTCCCCAGCGCCATGTCGAATGCGCCCAGCGACACGTCGCCGCCGCTGGCGATATCGCCCGAACCGCCGCCCACGACGAGCGATCCGCCCGCGGTGATCGTGGTAGCGCCGGCACTGTGGCCGTCCACCAGCGAGACCCCATCCCCCACCGCGATGCTCAGGTCGCCGCCCTTTGCATCGACCGAGCCGAGGCTCGCCGCGCGCGCCGCATTGATGCCCATCCCGCCGCCGGCGGTGAGCATGCCGGTGGTGATGGCGCCGTTGCCGGTGAGCTGGAGGTTGCCCTCTGCGGCAAGCGAGCCCAGTGCGATATCACTACCGGCGCTCAGGGCGATGCCGCCGCCGATGGTCGAGGCTCCGGTGATCGAGATTGCGCCGAACGCGTCCACGCTGCTCGCGCCCGTGCCTGCGGTGATCGCGGTGCCGGTGATGGCGCCGTCCCCGGCAACCCGCGCGCTCGGCTTGGTCACGAGGGTGATCGCCCCGCCAGCATCGAGCGTCGCGAAGTCGATGTGGTTGCCGCTCACGTCGATCAGCCCGCCGGCGCTCGAGGCGCCGAGCGAGACCGGCCCGAGCGCCGCGATGACGATGTCGCCGCCGCTCAGGATCGAGTCGGGACCGGTCGCAAAGCCGGTCAGCGAGCTGGCACTAAAGTCGCCGCCCGCCTCGGCATGGCTGACCGACACGTACCCGTTCGCCGCGCCAAGCTGGATATCGCCCGCGGCAAGCA
>JBQCFR010000185.1:0-8032 GCA_051958885.1 Tsuneonella sp. | reverse complement strand
CTCATAGGCTTCCCGATATCGCTTCACGACCATGATCGCGATCACATTGAGGATGAAGGTGACGATGAACAGCACCAGCCCGAGCGCGAAGGCGGACAGCGTCTTGGCGCTGTCGAACTCCTGGTCGCCGGTCAGCAGCTGGACGATCTGGGTGGTGACCGTGGTCACGCTGGCGAAGGGATTGGCCGTGAGGTTGGCGGCAAGGCCGGCGGCCATGACCACGATCATCGTCTCGCCGATCGCGCGGCTGACCGCGAGCATCACGCCCGCGACGATGCCGGGCAGGGCGGCGGGCACCAGCACCTTGCGGATCGTCTCGCTGGTGGTTGCGCCCATCGCCAGGCTGCCGTCGCGCATCGCTTGGGGCACCGCCGCAATCGAATCGTCCGCCATCGAGGAGACGAACGGGATGATCATCACCCCCATGACGAGGCCCGCTGCGAGCGCGCTTTCCGAGCTCGCGTTGGCGATCCCGATCGCTTGCGCGGCGTCGCGGATGGCGGGCGCGACCGTTAGCGCCGCGAAATAGCCGTAGACCACGGTGGGCACGCCCGCGAGAATCTCCAGCGTCGGCTTGAGCACCTTGCGCCAGCGCGGGCCGGCGTATTGGGTCAGGTAGATCGCGCTCATCAGTCCCAGCGGAATGGCGACAATCATCGCGATGATCGCGCCGATGTAGAGCGTCCCCCAGAACAGCGGGATAGCGCCGTAGCGGCTCGCGTCTGGAGTGGCCGGGTCAGACATCGGATCGGGCGCCCAGTGCGTGCCGAACAGGAAGTCGAGCGGCGAGACTTTGCCGAAGAAGCGCACCGTCTCGAAGGTGAGGCTGACGAGGATGCCCAGCGTGGTGAGGATCGCCACCAGGGAGGCGGCGAGCAGCAGCGCCATAACCATCCGCTCGACCCGCGTGCGCGCGCCGAACTCGGGCTTGACCCGCAGGAATGCCCATGCGCCGGTAGCCAACGCGATCGCCAGTGTCGCTGCGATGCCGATGGTGCGGTAAGTGGCGATCGCCGCGCGATAGGGTTCAACCAACGGCTGCGCGGCGGGATTGAACACCGCCGGCGCCGCTCCGGTGGCGACTGCGCGCGCCTCGGCGAGCAGGGCGCTCCGCAGGAAGTCGAAACTCGGAAGGTGCGCAGCGGCGGGGTCGCCCAAGACCGCCTGCGTCACTAGGTTCGGCATGGCGACCGACCAGATGGTGACGAACAGCAGCACCGGCGCGAGGATCCACAGCGCGACGTACCACCCGTGGTAGCTCGGCAGCGCCGCCAGGCGCGCGTGGCCTGCGCGCCGGAAGCTCCACGCCCGTGCACGCGCCGCCAGGAAACCGGCGAGGCCGAGCCCGAGCGCGAGGAGAAGGAGGAGAACGGGGGACATCGGGCGAATCTATGCTGCGGCGCGCGTGTGCGCCGGACCCGGGATGTGACGCGCACGTGACGGTTTCATGACAGAATGCCGACGTCATCACGCATCAGCGGAATGCGCACCGTCACGGTGGTCCCCACGCCGGTCTTGCTGGCGATGTCGAGCCGCCCGCGGTGACGCTCGACGATGTGCTTGACGATCGCGAGACCGAGCCCTGTGCCGCCCGAGGCGCGGCTGCGGCCCGGATCGCTGCGGTAGAATCGGCGAGTGAGATGCGGCAGGTGCTCGGCCGCGATGCCTTCGCCGCGGTCGGTCACCGCCAGCCGCGCCTCGCCGGCTTCGGTTCGGCCGAGCATCACGCTGACCTGGGACTCGGCATCGCCGTACTTGAGCGCGTTGTCGACGAGGTTGCGCACGAGCTGCTCGAGCTGCTGCGTATCGCCGCGGACCGCCAGGCCGCTGTCGCAGCGCAGATCCAGACGGGCTGTCCGCTCCGCTCCGGCAGCCTCGCGCGCGGCCCGCTCGATAAGCGGCTTCAGATCGATCCGCTCGGTCGGCTGGTCGTGCTCCTGCGCCTCGACCCGCGATAGTGACATGAGATCCTCGACCAGGCTCTCCAGCCGCTTCGCCTCCCGCCGGATGATAGCCAGGAACCGCGCGCGTAGCGCTGGGTCGCCGCTCTCGTTCTCTTCGGCCAGCGTCTCGACGTAGCCGAGGATCGACGCAAGCGGGGTGCGCAGCTCGTGGCTGGCGTTGGCGACGAAGTCCGTATGCGCGCGGCCGATGTCCGCGGCGGCAGTGTGGTTGATCAGCTCGATCAGCGCCATTGCCTCGCCGAGCGGCTGGCGGCTCACCCGCCAGACGTCGCCGCGCCGCTCGAGGCCATGGATGAGCACGGTCGCGGGTTCGTCCCTGCTCGCCAGCGCCACCGCCTCGGGATGGCGCAGCGCGACGCGCACGTCCTGCCCCACGACGTGTGCCCCGAGCACGGCGCGCGCGGCCTGGTTCGCGATCGCGATGCGGTTCTTCTCGCTGAGCAGCAGCGGGGTCCCCGAATGCTCGATCAGTTCGGCCATGTTGTCGCGCGTGAATCCCGCTTTCGCGCTCGGCGCGGGGGCGGAGGGCGGTTCGGCCGCGGTCAGCCACAGCGATCCCCACCACAGCAGCAGCACCGCCGCGGCGAGCCAGGTCTGCCCGTCGACGAGCAGCAGGGCCGCGCAGCCCGCCAGCGCCAGCAGCGCGCCCGGCCAGGGGAAGGTTCGGCGCGGCTCCACTACGCGCGCCATTAAGGTCGCCATCGGCTTACCGCAACGGCTGCAAGGTATGCGAGGACTGCGCCATCGCCGCTGCCATTACGGGGCCTGTGTGACAGTTGCATGACAAGCGCGCCGCTAGGCCAATGATGATTGTCAGGCCCGCGCTGCGCCATTAGCGTTCGCTCCAAAGAGAATTGCGAGAGGTTTTCGAAGCTTGGCGGATTTTCCGGCGCATCCCGATGCGGTCACGCCCGAGTGGGTCACAGGCAAATTGCGCGAGTCGGGGCTGCTCGACCGTGGGCGGGTGACCTCGGTCGCATGGAAGCCGATCGGCACCGGCCAGGTCGGCGACAGTGTCCGCTTCGCGCTCGGATACGAAGACGGGGAGGGGCCGCCGACGCTCGCGGGCAAGTTCCCGGCCGCCGACCCGACCAGCCGCGGCACCGCCGCCGCCTTCGGCCTCTACGCCAAGGAAGTGGGCTTCTACCGCGAGATCGCGCCCCGGCTGGATGTGCGGGTGCCGCGCGCCATCGCCGCCGAGATCGGCGATGACCGGGTCGATTTCATCCTCCTTTTCGAGGACCTCGGCCCCGCGCGCCAGGGCAACCAGCTCGATAGCTGCTCTCTCGCCGACGCGCGCGCGGCGGTGCGGCAGGCGGCCGCGATTCACGCGCCGAGCTGGAACCGGCCGGGGATCGTCGACCTCGATTGGTTGCACTCGCCGCCCGAGGCGCTGGCGCAGCTCAAGACCCTGTATCCGCAGGCGCAGGCGATCTTCGCCGAGCGCTATGCGGATACGCTCGAGCCCGAGCTGATGGCGGTTTGCACCGAGCTCGCCGAAGCGATCGATCTATGGTTCGGCCGGGACAGCGCCGACCAGTGCTTGATCCACGGCGATTTTCGCCTTGATAACATGCTGTTCGATATCAAGGGCGGTGCCGAGCCGATCGCCGTGCTCGATTGGCAGACGACCGCCGTCGGTCACCCGCTGACGGACCTCGGCTACTTCCTCGGCTGCGGCGTGGGTGCCACATTGCGCAGTGCTCATGAGGATGAACTGCTCGACCTCTACTGCGCCGAGATGACCGCGCGCGGCGTGCCGCTGTCGCGCGACGCGGTGTGGGACAGCTACCGTCTCGGTGCGCTCCACGGTGTGTCGACCGCGGTGTTCAGCGCCGCCTTCGTCGAGCGCACCGAGCGCGGTGACGCGAACTTCCTCTCCATGGCGCACGGCGCGTGCTCGCTGGCGCTGGCGCACGATTCGATGGGCGCGCTCAAGGCGAAAGGCTGACTATGCTGACCAAGGGTGACGATTATCCGATCCACCAGACTGCGGAGCCGATCGCCTTTTCGGGCACCGACCGCAATTTCTACGACCGCTACTTCTTCAACGGCTACGCGCCCGATGGCGGCGAGTTCTTCGCCGCCGCGTTCGGCGTTTACCCGCATCTCGACGTGGTGGATGCGCACTTCTGCATCGTGCGCGGGGATACGCAGCATTGCCTCCATGCCAGCCGCAAGCTGGGCATGGAGCGGATGGACCTCGTCTGCGGGCCGATCCGCATCGAAGTGGTCGAGCCGCTCCACAAGCTGCGCCTGATCGTTGAGGGCGAGGGGATTGCAGCCGACCTCACCTTCACGGGGCGCGCGTTCCCGATCGAGGAACCGCGCTTCATTCACCGCATTGGGCCGCGCACAGTGATGGACTACACCCGTCTGACGCAGAACGGGCATTACACCGGCTGGATCGAGGTGGATGGCAAGCGGGTGACGTGCGCCGAAGGCACCGCGGGCACGCGCGACCGCAGCTGGGGCGTGCGCCCGGTGGGCGCGCCCGATCCGCAATTCGCCGGACGCGCTCTGCCGCAGTTCTTTTGGCAGTGGACGCCGGTCAACCTGAAGCGTCGCAGCCTGTTCTATCACTTGAACGCGCATGCCGACGGCACGCCGTGGAATACGCGCGCGGTGGTCGCGCCCGACGGCAACGGGCCCGAGGCCTTTCACGAAAGCGAGGCGCCGAAGATGGACGCGCCGCTTGCCCCCGGAACGCGCTGGCCCGCCGGAGGGACCCTGCGCGTCGGCGAAGAGAGCTTCCGCTTCGTGCCCAAGGCGCGGTTCCAGATGCGCGGCCTCGGATACACCTCGCCCAAGTGGAATCACGGCCTCGACCATGGCGCGCTCGAGGTGGAGCGGGAGGACATCGACCTTGCAGCCATCGATCCGGAGCGGCCCGACAATCTCCACGTGCAGATGGTCTGCACCGTCGAGGGGCCGGACGGCGAGGAGGGAGTCGGCGTGTTCGAGCAGCTTGCGATCGGCGATTATCGCCCGCTCGGCCTGAGCGGACTGTCGGGACCGGCGAGCTAACGCGTCACGCGGACACGACCCTGGCATCGGGAGCCAATCCCAGATCCAGGCAGAGCACGTCGATGGCCATCGAGAGATAAGTTCCGGCGCGGCCCGCCCCGAGTGCATCGAGATCGGTGAGGCAGGCCCGCAAGTCTGCCAGGACTTGCGATGCCGACGGAGTTTCCTGCGAATCAGAAGGCGTTAGGCGCGAGCACATGCCGGCTCGTTTCAAACGAACAGTGCTGCGCTGCAACACAGGTTGCGGATCGAAATGGGCTTTCGCGCCAGAGTGGAACATGCGGGTTCGCCGCTATTGCGCGGCGGTTAGGCGGCGAACCTCTCTTGCAGCGCGAGCATGACCATCGCCGCTTGCGCCGCCTCGCCGCCCTTGTCCTTCTGCGCGGGGTCGGCGCGCACCAGCGCCTGCTGCTCGTTCTCGACGGTCAGGATGCCGTTGCCGATCGCCACGCCGTCGATCGTGAGCGCCATGATCGCGCGTGCGCTTTCACCGGCGACAATCTCGAAGTGATAGGTTTCCCCGCGGATCACCACGCCGATGGCCACGAAGCCGTCGTACCGCTCGCTGTCCGCCGCCAACGCGATCGCGCCGGGTACTTCCAGCGCGCCCGGCACGGTCAGCACGTCGACCGAGTGGCCCGCATCCTCGAGCGCCGCCTTCGCCCCGGCGACGAGCATGTCATTGAGGTGGTCGTAGAACCGGGCTTCGACGATCAGGAAACGCGCCACGCAATCCTCCGCTGCAATACCGGCGCGCGCTAGACCATCGCATGCCACGAGGGAAGAGCTTCACCCGATGCTGCATGACGAGCGGAGGCTTGCCAGGCCAAAGCCTCGGAAGCCAAAAAGAGGAAGTGGTGGACGCACTAGGGCTCGAACCTAGGACCCGCTGATTAAGAGTCAGCTGCTCTACCAACTGAGCTATGCGTCCACGCGGCGGATTTTCCGCGGCCCCTCGAATCGGGGAGCGTGCGCATATAGCGGGTCGCTCGCGCTTGCCAAGGCCCTCAGGAAAACAGCGCGCGCGGCGACCGGCTGTTCCAGCGGTTCACCATCATCAGCGTGCCCAGGCAGATCATGTTGGTCATCATCGAGCTGCCGCCGTAGCTCATGAACGGCAGCGGCACGCCGACTACCGGCGCGAGCCCCATCACCATCATCATGTTGATCGCCACGTAGATGAACATCGTCATCACCATGCCGCCTGCAAGCAGCCGCGCGAACCGGTCCTGCGAGGCGAGGGTGACCTTCCAGCCCCACCGCAGCACGAGGAAGAAGATGAGTAGCACCGCGATCCCGCCGACGAATCCCCATTCCTCGGACATCGTGGCGAACACGAAATCGGTGTGCGGTTCGGGCAGGTAGTTGAGGTGGCTCTGCGAGCCCTGGTCGAACCCTTTGCCCCAGAAGCCGCCCGAGCCGATCGCGATCTTCGACTGGGTGATGTGGTATCCCGACCCCAGGGGATCGCTTTCGGGGTCGAGGAAGATCAGCACGCGCTTGCGCTGATAGTCGTGCAGCCCGAAGAAGTAGGCGAGCGGGGCGAGCGCCGCCCCTGCCGCGCCGCCCATCAGGAACCAGCGCAGCGGCAAGCCGGCGAGGAACATCACCACCAGCCCGCTCGCGCTGATCGCCACCGCCGTCCCGAGATCGGGCTGCGCGAGCACCAGCAGCACCGGCATGCCGATCAGCACGCCGGCGGGCACGATCGAGCGCCACGTCGGGATGATCCCCGAGGGCAGGTCGGCATAGAACCGCGCGAGCACCAGCACGATCGCCGGCTTCATCAGCTCGGATGGCTGGAGCACGATCGGCCCGAGATTGATCCAGCGCTGGCTGCCGCCGCCGACGAAGCCGAGCAGCTCGACGCCGAACAGCAGCGCCAGGATCAAGCCGTAGGCAGGGTAGGCGATGAACCGGACGAGGTCCTTGCCGAACAGGCTCATCAGGCTGGCCATCGCCAGGAAGATCGCGAACCGCATCAGGTGCGGCACCGAGTAGGGATGGAAATGCCCGCCGGCCGACGAATAGAGCACCGCCGCGCCGAAGCACACGAGCGCGATCAGCGGCAGCAGCATCTGCCACGGCTGGCGCGCGATCGGGGCGGGGATGATCGAGTTCATGCGAGCCGCCTCATGTCACACCCGGCCGCGCGATCTCGTACCCGCCGTAGCGGCGCGCCATGCGCTCGATCGCGTTGCCGCCCCACTGCGTTTCGAGCGCGTGAAGGTTCTTCACCGCGGTGTCGGGATCGAACAGGAAGGTCATCACGTCCCGCGCGATCGGCGCCGCCGCGCTCGCCCCGAAGCCGCCGTGCTCGATGACGATCGCCATGGCGTAACGCGGCGCATCGGTCGGGGCATAACAGATGAAGACCGCGTGATCGCGCGCCTTCCAGTTGCCCACGTGTCCGCGGCTGACCAGCTTCTGGACCTGCGCGGTGCCGGTCTTGCCGGCCATCTTGATCCCGTTGATGTCGATCCGGCTGGCGCCCGCGGTGCCCGATCCGTTGACCACCCGGAACATGCCTTCGTGAGTCACTGCCAGCTGTTCGGGCGTGAACGGCAGGGCCGGGCCCAATGGCTTGCGGTTGCCGAACATCAGCGAGGGCTGGAGGTTCTTGCCGCTCGCGATGCGCGCGGTCATCACCGCCAGCTGCAGCGGATTGACCAGCACGTAGCCCTGACCGATCGAGGCGTTGAGCCCGTCCGCCGCGGTCCATTCCTGGTGATAGCGGCGCATCTTCCACGCCGGGCCGGGGATGGTGCCGTAGCGCTGGTTGGTGCCCGGGATGTCGAATTCCTGGCCGAGCCCGAGCATCTTCGCAACGTCCGTGAAGGCGTCGTAGCCGACGCGGTGAACCATCGACCAGAAGTACGTGTTGCAGCTTCGCTCGATCGCGGTGCGCATGTCGACCGAGCCGTGCACCGCGTCGCAGCGGAAGAAGCGCCGGCCGAGCTGGTATCCGCCCGGACAGTTGACATGCTCGTCGGGTGAAACCCCGTGCATCTGCAGCGCGAGCGTTTCCATCGGCTTCATCG
>JBQCFR010000184.1:0-2179 GCA_051958885.1 Tsuneonella sp. | reverse complement strand
CACCTTCAACGTGGGAACCCAGTTCTAATGAAACAGCTCCTCAAGCCGGCGCTCTATGCCGGTCTCGTCCTCGTCGCCGGCACCGCGCCGGCTTTCGTCACCCCCGCTGCGGCGCAAGTCGTCAAGGGCATCGGCGTGGTCAGCCTGCCGGCCGCGGTCGCGAACTCGAACGCGTTCAAGGTTGCCGAGCAGCAGCGCCCGACCACTTACAAGGCGCAGATCGACCAGGCCACGACGCGCCGCTCCGCGATCGCGGCGCAGCTGCAGCCGATGTACACCAAGCTGCAGAACGATCAGAAGAACAACGTGGCGCAGGCGACGCTGCAGCAGGAAGCCGCCTCGATCCAGCAGATCGAGCAGTCCGGCCAGCGCGAGCTGCAGACGATCCTCCAGCCCGTCGCGCTGAGCCGCGCCTACGTGCAGGAGCAGATCGAGGACAAGCTCGACACCGCGGTGCAGAATGTCGCCAAGCGCAAGAACGTCCAGCTCATCCTCGACGCCTCGAACGGGCAGGTGGTGTTCGCCGATGCGGCCTACAACATGACCCAGGACGTCATGAACGAGCTCAACACGCTGATCCCGAGCGCGCAGCTCGTTCCGCCGGCCGGCTGGGTGCCGCGCGAGATTCGCGAGCAGCAGCAGGCCGCCGCCGCCGCGCAGGGCCAGGCGCCGGCGCAGACTCCGGCCAACCCGCAGACCAACGGCCGCTAAGCGGCGGTACGGGGCAGGGCGATGAGCGAGAATGGACCGAACGCGGCCGCGTACGACATTCGCAAGGTGCTCGCCGCCCTGCCGCACCGCTATCCGATGCTGCTCGTCGACCGGGTGGTCTCACTCGAGCTCGGCGAGCGCATCCATGCGGTGAAGGCGGTGACCTTCAACGAGGAGTACTTCCAGGGCCATTTCCCGGGCCGTCCGATCATGCCCGGGGTGATGCAGGTGGAAGCGATGGCGCAGGCGGCGGCGATCCTCGGCATCGAAACGCTCGAACTCGCCGGCAGCGGCAAGCTCGTCTATTTCATGGGCATCGAGAACGCCAAGTTCCGGGCTGCGGTGGAGCCGGGCTGCCTGCTCGACATGCATGTCGAGTTTCTCCAGAAGCGCAGCCGGGTCTATCGGTTCAAGGGCCAGGCGAGCGTCGAGGGCAAGACCACCTGCGACGTCGAATTCACCGCGATGATCGCCGATCCGCCGGCCTGAGCGCAGTGCTTGCCATTTCGCGTGACCCTCGCTAGGGGCGCGCCTTTCCCGACAACAGCTCGGCCGGTCGGAACCGGCTCTATGCTACGGAGACACGATCCATGAAGGCCGAAACGCACCCCGATTACCACACGATCACCGTGAAGATGACCGACGGGACCGAGTTCCAGACCCGCTCCACCTGGGGCGCGGAAGGCGACGTGCTGCAGCTCGACATCGACCCGACCAGCCACCCCGCGTGGACCGGCGGCAAGCAGCAGGTTTCCGAAGGCGGCCGCGTGGCCAAGTTCAACCAGCGCTTCGGCGGGCTCAGCCTCAAGAAGAAGTAAGCGCCGGACAAAGCGCAAGCACAGGGGCGGCCCTGCGGGGCCGCCCCTTTGCGTTTGTCAGACCGGTTCCAGTGACCGCAGCGGTCCGCTGGGCGGGCGTACGGTGATCGGCATCCCGATGGCGATCTCGCCGCCGCGCTCCACCACCGCCATGACTCCGGCCTTGCGGACGATCGAGCCGTCGGGCCGCTTCTCGACCATTTCGGCGAGCAGACCGGGCGCGAGCGTGTCGATCTGCCAGCACGGATTGCGCAAGCCGGTGATCCGCAGCGCTGCCGCGCCGATTTCGAGCACGGTGCCGGCGGGCAGGTCGAGCAGCGCGATGCCGCGCGTGGTGACGTTCTCGCCCATCTGCCCCGGCGCGACGTGAAAGCCCTTCACCGCCACTTCGTCGAAAAGCTCGGCATGGATCAGGTGGACCTGGCGCAAGTTCGGCTGATCGGGATCGACCTTCATCCGTGACAAGTGCTGCACGGTTCTCCCCGCGTGCGCGTCACCCTCCACGCCGATGCCTTCGATGAGCGTGATGCGTTGCTGCAAGTCTTTCGAGAACGCATGCTCTCCGCTGCGCGCCAGACCCACGATCCGTGCTTCGTTCATCCCCTCACTCATCCCCAGGGCCTTTCGCGGTACCATTTGGTGATCACGTA
>JBQCFR010000183.1:0-2288 GCA_051958885.1 Tsuneonella sp. | reverse complement strand
CGCGGGCGAAGCGGCGGCGCTGGGGGCAGACCCCGCCAACCTGGTCGTCACCGGCGAAAGCGCCGGCGGTGGGCTGGCGGCGGCCGTCGCGCTGATGGCGCGCGACCGCGGGGGCCCAGCGCTCGCCGGTCAGGTGCTCGTCTATCCCATGCTCGACCACCGCACCGGCGGGCCGGAGTGCCAGTGGAAGAATCCGTCCACCGGCGAATTCATCTGGACCCCCGAGGGTAACCGCGTCGGTTGGGGCGCCCTCAAGGGCGACTACGCAGCAAACGACGAGCGCAAGGGCTGGTTCTCGGCCGCGCTGGCCGACGACCTGTCCGGCCTGCCGCCGACGTGGATCGGCACCGGATCACTCGACCTGTTCTTCGACGAGGACCTCGACTACGCGCGCCGCCTCGCGGCCGCGGGCGTTCCGGTCGAGCTGCACAGCTATCCCGGCGCGATCCACGCGTTCAACGTCATGGCCGAAGCCGGGGTCAGCAAGCGGTTCTCCGCCGACATGCTCGGCGCGGCGGCGAGGATGCTCGCATGACCCCCGATCCGCTGTTCGACTTCACCGGCAGGATCGCGCTGATCACCGGCGGATCGCGCGGGCTGGGGCGCGAGATGGCGCTCGCGCTGGCAGAACGCGGGGCCGACGTCATCATCGCCAGCCGCAAGCTCGATGTGTGCGAAGCGGTCGCCGGCGAAGTGCGCGCACTCGGCCGCCGCGCCGAGGCGTTCGCCGCGCACCTTGGCCGGTGGGACGAATGCGACCGGCTTGCCGAGCAGGCGTGGGATGCGTTCGGGCGGCTCGACATCCTGATCAACAACGCCGGCATGGGGCCCGCCTGCCCCAGCCCCGACGTCACCGAGAAGCTGTTCGACGCGGTGCTGAGCCTCAACTTCAAGGGCCCGTTTCGTCTTGCCAGCGTGATCGGGCACCGGATGACGCAAGGGGCGGGCGGCGCGATCGTGAATGTCAGCTCGACCGCCTCGCTCCACGCGATGCCCGGCGTGGTCCCCTACGCCGGCGCCAAGGCCGCCGTGAACGCGATGACCGTCAGCCTCGCGCGCGAGTTTGCGCCCAAGGTCCGGGTAAACGCGCTGATCCCTGGACCCTTCCTCACCGACATTGCGCAGGCGTGGAGCGAGGAGGCGCGCGAGCAGCAACCGGTCGCGCTTGGCCGCCCGGGCAAGCCCAATGAGATCGTCACAGCCGCGCTGACACTGTGCAGCCCCGCCTCGAGCTACACCACCGGCGCGCTGCTGCAGGTCGACGGCGGCCCGCGCTAGCCGCGCACTGCTCAGAAGATGTAGCCTACCCCGACCGCGCCGAACCACTGGTTGGCGTTGCCCCTCAGGCTGGTGTAAGGCGTGCGCGCGCCGTCGCCGAGCATACGGGTGTATCCGCCCGCGAGCCCGATCGCGAAGCCGCCGTTGCGAAAGTCGCCGTCGAGATCGAAGCCGAGCGCGGCGTTGACGCCTGCCTTGTGCCAGCCGCTACCGGCATGGAATAGCGGCAGACCGCTCGCGGCGCTCTGCGCCGGGCTCACCGAGTAGTAGTAGTCGGCGTAGTGGCGGTCCGCCCACACCGCGCCCGCCGAGACCCCGGCGACCACGCCAGGGCTGAACGGGGTAAAGTAGGAGACGCCCGGGTTCACCACCATGCCGTTGTGCGCTCCGGCGACGTCCCACAGCGCGTCGACCCCGAACGAGAGCCGGTCGTAATCGTTGAGCAGGCCGTGGATCGTCACCCCGGCGCTCGGGCCGACCTCGAACGCCCGGCCAAGCTTGCCGGCGGCGCGCACCACCGGATCCTCGATCTGACTGTGGCGGTTGGTGCGGATGCGTGCCGCCGGCCCGAGCGAGAACGTCAGCTTGCCCGATGCGGCGTCGAGGAAGTCGAGCGACACCCCGCCGGCGCGCGGCCGGATACCGATGCCGCCGAGCGATCCGGCGATCCCCGGCAGCGGGTACGCGACGTAGTCGTTCGAACCGTCGTAGCCGGGGCTGTAACCGACGCCCACGCCGATCGCGAGCCAGTCGCCGTCGAACACCGTCTTCTCGGGCGCGTCGGCGCCAGGAGCGGGCGCCGGCACTGCATCGCCTTGGCCGATCACCGGTGCGGCGTCGCCTGTCTCCTGTGCGTGCGCGGATACTCCGCCGCAGGCTGCGCACGCGGCGGCGAGACACCAAAGCGCTGAGTTCATCGAGGCGGCCCCTGTTGTTTCGCGCTCAACGAGCCGGGCGCCCGCACGTTCCGTGTGGGCCGCAAGCCGGCCTAGGCGATTGCCCCGCCCGAA
>JBQCFR010000182.1:0-2477 GCA_051958885.1 Tsuneonella sp. | reverse complement strand
TATCACGACATCGGGATGATCTGGGGCGGCCGGCTGATCTCGCCGACCGGGCTGTTCGCCTCGGACAACGGCGACGTCTCCTCTTCGCAGCGCACCAATCGCAACCTGATCTTCCTCACTGACGGCGTGACCGAGCCGCTCGATCTCTCCTACGGCAGCTACGGCATCGAGCCGATCGACCAGCGCCGCTGGAGCCCCGGCTCGGCCGATACGCTCACCAGCGTCGTCGAGAAGCGCTTCGCCGTGGCCTGCAACGAAGTGAAGAAGATGAACGTGACGGTGTGGATCGTCGGCTTCGGCACGCAGCTCAACCCGGTCATGACGCAGTGCGCCGGAGAAGGGCACTACTTCGAGGCGGCCGACGCCGAGCAGCTTCGCAAGACCTTCTCCGACATCGCCAAGCGCATGGGCCAGCTGAGAATCAGCCGATGACGCTGCGCGATCTCTGGCGGGACGAGCGCGGCGTGACGATCGTCGAATTAGCGATCATCGCCCCGGTGCTGCTGATCACGATCCTGGGCATGTTCGACATGGGCTACAATCTCTATGTCCAGACGATCCTCAAGGGCGCCGTGCAGAAGGCGGCGCGCGATTCCACCATCGAGGGAGCGGACGCCAATTCCGCGGCGATCGACGCGGCGGTCAGTTCCGCGGTCCACGGCATTGCCGCGAACGCGCAGGTGTCGTTCTCGCGCAAGGCGTACTCCACCTTCGGCGATGTCGGTCAGCCGGAAGAGTTCAGCGACCTCAACGGCGACGGCGCGTGCGACGACGGCGAGCCGTTCGAGGACGCCAACCGCAACGGCTCGTGGGATCCCGACCGCGGCCGCGAGGGCACCGGATCGGCACGCGACGCGGTGCTCTACATCGTCACGATCCGCTACCCGCGCGCGTTCCCGATCGGCCGCCTGATCGGGATCAGCGACACCTTCAGCACCGATGCGGAAACCGTTCTGCGCAACCAGCCTTACGCCGCGAACGAGGCCCAGACCGCGGTGGGGAATTGCGCATGAGGGCGGCCGGGGCAGCCTTGCGCCATGCCTGGTGCAGCCGCAGTGGCGTCGCGGCGATCGAGTTCGCCTTGTCGGCGCCGCTGTTCCTCGGGGCCGGCCTATGGGGCGCCGAACTGGCGAACCAGGCCATCGTCCAGATGGAGATCAGCCAGCTCGCCGAGCAGGTCGCCGACAACGCATCGCGGATCGGCGACGTGTCCGTGCTCGAGGCCAAGAAGGTCTACGAAAGCGACATCGACGATATCCTGCGCGGCGCCAACCTGCAGGGCGGCTCGCTCGACCTGCTCGAGCACGGGCGGGTCATCATCTCCAGCCTCGAGACCGTGCCCGGCAGCGACAGCGATCAGTACATCCACTGGCAGCGCTGCAAGGGCGCCAAGGTCTACGGTTCGAGCTACGGCCTCGCCGGCGCGGGCAGCGACGGCGGCATGGTGGGAATGGGCCCGGAAGGCGAAGAGATTGCCGCGCCGCCGGGCGATGCGGTGATGTTCGTCGAGATCGCCTACGACTATCAGCCGCTGATCGGGTCCACCTTCACCCGTGCGCGCACGTTATATGCGACTGCGGCGTTCAACGTGCGCGACAGCCGCGACCTCAGCGGTATCTACCAGAGGGACCCGTCAGCGCCCGCCTGGGTCGCCGACTGCGACACGTTCGACAGCTTCGATCACTCCTAGTCGGCGTAGCAGACCTTGCGCGCAGCGGCGACGATCGCGTCGCTGTCGATCAGCGCCAGCGCCTCCAAATTGGCCGCGTAGGGCATCGGCACGTCGGCGTTGCACACCCGCAGCACAGGAGCGTCGAGATCGTCGAACCCCTGCTCCATGCAGACCGCGGCGATCTCCGCCGCGATCGAGCAGGTCGGCCAGCCCTCTTCGGCAACGATCAGGCGATTGGTCTTGGCGAGGCTCGCCAGCACCGTCTCGGTATCGAGCGGACGGAGGGTGCGCAGGTCGATCACCTCGGCCTCGATGCCCGCCGCCGACAGCTTCTCCGCCGCCTCGAGCGCGAGGCCGACGCCGATCGAGTAGCTGACGATGGTCACTCCGGAACCCTCGCGCACCACGCGCGCCTTGCCGATCGGCAGCACGAAATCATCGGTATCAGGCACCTCGAAGGTCCGGCCATAAACCAGTTCATTTTCGAGGAATACGACCGGGTCTTCACAGCGGATGGCAGCTTTGAGCAGGCCCTTTGCGTCGGTCGCATCGTAAGGCGCGATGACGATCAGCCCCGGGACGCTGGCGTACCACGGGCCGAAGTTCTGGCTGTGCTGGGCCGCGACGCGCGCCGCGGCGCCATTCGGCCCGCGGAACACGATCGGGCAGCGCATCTGGCCGCCGGACATGTAGTTGGTCTTGGCCGCCGAGTTCACGATGTGGTCGATCGCCTGCATCGCGAAGTTGAACGTCATGAACTCGACGATCGGACGCAGCCCGCCCATCGCCGCGCCCGTGCCGACGC
>JBQCFR010000181.1:0-6159 GCA_051958885.1 Tsuneonella sp. | reverse complement strand
CCGGTCGAGACCAGCTTGCGGTAGCCGCTGGTGCCGGTCTGCACGACTTGCGCCAGCGCGCGGATCGGGCTGATCTCGGTCAGCTCGCGGGCGATCATCGCGTCGATCTCGCGCGGGACGGCATAGCCGCCGTCGCCCGGGACCTGTGTGGTGAGCGACTTGAATTCGCTCGTGCTGCCGCGCCGCAGGTAGCCGTCGACGAAGCCTTTCACCTCCGCCGCCTGGCTGTCGCCGCCGGAAAGCGCCGGGCGGGCGGCGGCTCTGCTGACCTTGTCGAGCCGGGCCTTCACTTCGTCGACGTCGGAGCGCAGCGCGCCGATCGCCGCCTCCGCCTTGTCCTGCCGGGCGACGATGTCGAAGCTCGCGTCGAGCGGGTCCGGCTGGCCGGCCGACTGTTCGGTAAGGGGGAAATCCATTGGGCAGTACCTTTCTTCAGGGCATGAAAAAGGCCGCCCCGATGGCGGCCCGGTGGGAAGAGAAAGCCCTCTCCCCTTCAGGGGAGAGGGTTGGGAGAGGGGGCTGTCGCACCATCCGCGCTGGACATGCCCCGCGCCCAACCCCCTCCCCTGAAGGGGAGGGGGCTACTACTAAGTGCGCATCACCAGATGCACCCGCGCGCCGTGCTGGAGCGGGTGAGTGACGAGACTCACCTCGAACAGGTCGATGTCCTCGAGCAGCCGCCCTCCGGCAAAGCCGCGAAAGCTGCGGGCGCAGTAGCCGAAGCTCAGCCCGCTGACCGCGCGGTCCGCCAGCAGCGCGGCGGCGCGGCTGGCGGGATCGTCGATCCGCGCGATGACGCGCAGGCCGCGTTCGTCCTCGGCGGCGCTTTCGACCCACCCGACGCGCTGCTCGGGCCGGTGCTGCCAGAACAGCGGGAGCGGGTCCTCCCGCTCGGCGAGCGAGCGCGCGAACGCGCCCGGGCGGATCGTGTCGCACGCCGCGTCGGCCTTGCCGAACAGCGCGGCGTAACCGGCGAACCAGAGATCCGCGCTCTTCCACTCCAACCCCCGTTCGTGTCGAGCAGCATCGAGCGAAGTCGACGTGCGCCCGTCGAGACACGCTGGCGAGGCGCTGAGCGTATCTCGACTGCGAACTGCGTTCTCCGCTCGATACGAACGGGGAGGGGGACATCGAAGGTTGTTCATCGCAGCATCCCCATCACACCCAGCCGCACCGCGATGCCGACCAGCAACGCGGCGAGCACGCCGCGCACCAGCCATTCGACCACCGCCTTCCATGCGCTCGCCTTGGCGTCGCGCCAGGCCTGCAGCAGCTCGCGCAAGTCCTCGATGTCGTCCTGCGCGCGCGGGTCGGAGAGACCGAGCCGGTCGAGCACGCGCGCCGCGCCGAGTTCGCTCGCTTCCTCGACGATCGCGCGCAGCGTCACCAGCTCGCCGCCCTCTCCCGCCGCCTGCGCGATCAGGCGGGCCAGCATGTCCTGCCGGTTCATCGCGCGTCTCCCAGTCCCAGCATCGCCCGTTTCTCGTCCGCGGAGAGGAAGTCCGCCCCGCTCACTTGCGTCCACAGCTTCTCGCGGTCTTCCGCCAGCGCGGGCACCCGGTCGAGGTCGACGGCCAGCGCCGCCTTGGGGAACCACGGCGACAAGCCTTCCTGCAACCCGCCGAGGAGCTTCCCCGCCAGCGGCAGCAGCGTCAGCCGCCACAGCGCGCGGTTGGCCTCGCGGTAGTTCGAATAGGTATTGTCCCCCGGCAGCCCGAGCAGCATCGGCGGCACCCCGAAGGCGATCGCGATATCGCGCGCGGCCGCCGCCTTGAGCGTGGCGAAGTCCATGTCCGCGGGGCTCAGCGCCATCGCCTGCCACGACAGCCCGCCCTCGAGCAGCATCGGCCGCCCGGCGTTGCCCGCGCCCGAGAAGGCCTGCGCCAGCTCCGCCTTGAGTCGCTCGAACTGGTCCGCGCTCAGCCCCGCCCCGTCGCCGGGCGCATAGACCAGCGCGCCGCTCGGCCGCGCCGCGTTGTCGAGCAGCGCGCGGTTCCACGCCGAGGCCGCGTTGTGGATCGCCACCGCTTGTTCCGCCGCCGCCAGCGCGCCCGCGCCGTAATGATCGTCCGCCGGGTGATAGGCCTTGAGCTGGATCACGTTGGGCCAGCCCTGCTCGTCCTCCAGCGGGATCGTCAGCGCGCGGTCGGCGAGCTTGTAGGCGTAGGCCGCCGGCCACCCGTCCTCCCCCGCTATCACGCTGACCCGCTCGGGCCGCAGCGCGAACAGCTCGGCGGGCTTGCCGGCGGCGTCCTTCATCACCTGGACGTAGCCGTTGCCATGCAGCAGCAACTGCGCCGCGAGCGTCTCGATCAACGACTGCCCGGCGGAGGTTGCGCCGACCAGCGCGGCAAGCTTGGCGTCGCCCGGCAGCAGCGGCGCGGACCCGACGCCCTCGGCCACCAGCCGCACGCTGCGCTGGACCACGGGGTTGTCGAGATACCCCCGCCGCACGGAGCGGGAGTATTCGAACGGCGGCGCACCGCCGTCGAAGGCCGTCGCCCAAGGGGAAACGAACCCGCGGGCCAACGGCACACGCGCAGCCTCGCTCCCGCCCTTGAAGGCGGAAGCGAGCGAAGTGAGGAAGGACATGAGCAGTTTCCTTTCGATCCTCCCCGAAACGGGGAGGGGGACCATGCGCAGCATGGTGGAGCGGACTCTCCGGATGAGCGCCGCGGGTGGGGCGGGCTCGCCTCCGTCAGCCACCTCCCGGGTAGATCAGAGTTGCCGTACGCTCGGCGCCGCGCGCAGGGGCTGCATCAGTTCGCTCAGCGCCCACACCAGCGCGTCCGCGCGGTCGGGCGAGCGGCCAGGCCCTTCGTACCGCCCGCCGGCCATCAGCCCGCACATCTGGTCCTCGAGCTTGGCGAACAGCCCCGCATGCCGCACCCGGCCGGCTTCGTAGCGGGCGGCGACCGGTTCGGCGCGCGCGGCCTTGCCCTGCCGAGCGTGGACCAGCGTAACCGGCAGCGCCGCGTCGGCGGCGTGGAGCACGGCCTTGACCATCGCGCCGCCCTGGTTGGCTTCGGCGACCACCCGGTCGGCCTGCCACGCCTGCGCCGCGCCCGCCACCGCGCGCGCCCAGCGCTCGGGGCTGGCTTTCTCGACGCTGGCGTCGGCCAGCACCACCGCGTTGCCGTTTTCCAGCAGCGCGGCGACAACGATCCCGCAGGCGTCGCCCTGCTCGCCCGCCGGCGGGTCGACCCCGACGACTGTGCGGACGCGCGGCACCTCGGGCATCGCCTCACGGCACCGCTCGAGCAGCGCCCGGCTCCACAATGCGCCTTGCACCTCGTCCACCAGCTCGCCGTCGAGTTCCTGGCGGCCGAAGCCGCTCGCCGCGAACTGTTCGATCATCGATGCCAGGTAATCGGGCGGCAGGATCTCGCGGTTGTCGATCGTCCGGCCGGTCGCCACCACCACCTTGCCCCGCCGCGCGCCAGCCACGAGGCGCTGCATCAGCGGGCAGTTGCGCGGCGTGGTGGTGGCGAGCACGCGCGGAGTCTCGCCCAGCCGCATGGTCAGCTGCAGGTTGTCCCACGCCGACAGCGCGCGGTCGTTCGCGTTCTCCCACTTGGCGATCTCGTCGCACCAGGCGTGGCTGTGCTGCGGACCGCGCAGCGATTCGGGCTCGCCCGCCGAATAGAGCCAGGCGATCGCCCCGTTTTCCCAGGTCAGCTTGCGCAGGCTCGGCTCGAACACCGGGGCTAGCGCGCCGGGCGCCGCGGCGAGCACGCCGCTGTCCCCTTCGACCATCACGTTGCGCACCTCGGTCAGCGAAGCGCCGACCAGCGCGATTCGCGCGCTGCCGTCATGCCGCGCCACATCGCGCACCCATTCGGCCCCGGCGCGGGTCTTGCCGAAGCCGCGCCCGGCGCAGAACAGCCAGGTCCTCCACGCCTCGTGCGGGGGAAGCTGCGCGTCGCGCGCCCAGCCTTCCCAGTAATAGCTGCCGAGCGCGGCGCGCTCGTGCGGCTTGCGCTGCCGGGCCAGCTCCTCGCGCTCGGCATCGGCCGCCGCGCCGGGTCGCCGCAGCCATGCGCCGCGCGAAGGCAGCCGCCTAACCCTCGCCATTGCCGGGACTCCGTTTCGCCGCCGACTTGCGGGCCGCGCGGATCGCCGCGTCGCTCGCCCTGGCCCGTGTCCGCAGCGCGTCGATCTTGGCATTGATCGCGGCGATCGTCGCCGCTTCTTCGGCCAGCGTGCGGCGCCCCTTTTCGCGCGCCACGCTCTCGCGGTGGGCGGTCAGGCAGCGCAGTGCGGCGGCGGTGTCGAACTTACGCCGCGCTTCGGGCGGACCGCTTTCGTCACCGGCGCGCAAGTGTGCGAGCAGCTCCATCTCGAGGTTGTCGTACCCTTCGGCGAGTGCGGCGTACCACCGGCGGGCGAAGTCGGGGCTGGTGCGGCGCAGCTGGTAGACCTTGCTGGTCGGAAGATCGGCGATCGCGGCGGCGGCCGCGACGTTGGAGGTCTCCGCCAGTTGCTCGATGAAGCGATCGATCTTCGCCGCCTCGCGGATGGGCGCCGGGCCGGCCGGGCGCTTCCTGCGGCCGTCCACCGGCTGCAGAGCGTCCCAGGCCTTGCGGAATGCCTCGTCGCTCTCGCGGCGATGGTAGGGGGTGGAACTCGTCACGCCCGCTTCGCGCGCCGCGGCCCGCACGCCGCTTCCGGCGCGCAGCGCCTCGAGGAACCGCGGCACCCATACCGGCGCGCCTGCGCGTTCGTAACTGTTGTCCATGCGTGTCGATCCCGTCTTCATGCGGCAGCGCCAACGCAAAGCGGGCGGCGCCTCCAGGGAGGCCCGCCCGCTTCGAATCACACTATCGCGATGTTCCGCTTCTTTAGGCGATTATGTACTTTACAAACCCACCGGATTGAGCTAGACAGAATGCACCAAACGGAGCATTCACCATGTCGGTTCTTTCTTCCCCTCATTTCCACGACGAAGCCAAGGCTTACGAGTACCTTGAAAGCATCGTGTGGGCGGACGGAGTGGTTTGTCCCCATTGCGGCGTAACCGGCGGCCGCGTCTACGATCTCTCGGGCGTCAAGACGAAGCCGAGCAAGAAGCACCCGAACGGCAAGGTCCGGTACGGCCTGAAAAAGTGTGGCGAGTGCCGTAAGCAGTTCACCGTCAAGGTTGGCACCGTGTTCGAACACGCCCGCCTTCCACTGACCAAGATGCTCCAGGCCGTTCACCTGATCGTATCGAGCAAGAAGGGCATCAGCTCCCACCAGCTCGCTCGCGTCCTAGAGGTCCAGTACAAGAGCGCGTGGTTCCTTTCGCACCGTATCCGCGAAGCGATGCGCTCGGGCGATCTTGCCGCTCCGTTCGGCAATGGCGGTGGCGCGGTTGAGGTTGATGAAACCTACATCGGCTTCAAGAAGGGCCGCGCCATGCAAAAGGGCACCGGCCACAAGATGGCCGTGCTGGCGCTGGTTGACCGTGAGAGCGGCCAGAGCCGCTGGTTCCATATCGACAGCGCCCGTGCTGCCGACATCCACCCGATCGTCGCCGCGAACATCAGCCGCGAAGCCCGCCTCATGACGGACGAAGCCAAGATGTACCGCAAGATCGGCCGTGAGTTCGCCGCCCACGGTACGACCGTCCACGCCGCTTTCAACTATGTCGATCTGAACGACCGCACCATCCACACGAACACCGTTGAGGGCGCGTTCTCCATCTTCAAGCGCGGCATGCGCGGCGTGTACCAGCATTGCGCGGAACACCATCTGCACCGCTACCTTGCGGAGTTCGAGTTCCGCTACAACACGCGCATTGCCAACGGCTTTGACGACCGTGCCCGTTCGGTCGAAGCGGTCAAGGGCATTATCGGCAAGCGGCTGACTTATGGGGGGCCTCGTAAAGACGCCTAAGTCGCAAGAGCAGCTGTGGTTGCCGGGCTTCAAGCCGCGCAGGCGAGGGCGCTGGAAATAGGCGATTCAAATCAGGAGGTTAGCAAGGTGCTGATTACATTGACAGAATCGCTTTTTGGTGCTATATAAGCTTGGCAGGACTGAACCGTTCTATAGCGGGCGGTGTAGGCCCTGCTTACCGTAGGGGGGGCCCCCCCACGGCCCCCCGCCCCGGATAAAGACAAACCCCGCGGGGGGGGTTGGTTGGCGCACCAAAACAAAAATCAGATTGTAAAATTAGGT
>JBQCFR010000180.1:0-2277 GCA_051958885.1 Tsuneonella sp. | reverse complement strand
GGCCCGTTCGTCGACCTCATCCCGCAGCCGGACGTGAAGCTGACGCCGCGGCACTACAGCTACCTGAAGATATCAGAGGGCTGCAATCACGCCTGCGCCTTCTGCATCATACCGCAGCTGCGCGGGCGGCTCGCGAGCCGGCGGATCGACGCGGTGCTGCGCGAGGCGGAGAAGCTCGTCGCCGCCGGCACCAAGGAGCTGCTGGTGATCAGCCAGGACACCAGCGCCTACGGCGTCGACACGCGCCACGAGGAGCGGATGTGGCACGGCCACCCCGTCCGCGCGCACATGACCGACCTCGCGCGCGAGCTCGGCCAGCTGCGCACACCGGAGGGCGAGGTGCCGTGGGTGCGGCTGCACTACGTCTATCCCTACCCGCACGTCGACGCGGTGATCCCGCTGATGGCCGAAGGGCTGCTGACGCCCTACCTCGACATTCCGTTCCAGCATGCCAGCCCCAAGGTTCTGCGCGCGATGAAGCGCCCGGCGAACGAGGCCAAGGTGCTCGAGCGGCTCAAGCGCTGGCGCGCGATCGCGGCCGAACTGACGGTGCGCAGCAGCTTCGTGGTCGGCTTCCCCGGCGAGACAGAGGACGATTTCCGCTACCTGCTCGACTGGCTCGAGGAAGCGCAGCTCGACCGGGTGGGGGCTTTTCGCTTCGAGCCGGTCGCGGGCGCGGCGGCGAACCTGCTGCCCGATCCGGTGCCCGAGGCGGTCAAGGAAGAGCGCTACGCCCGGCTGATGGAAGTGACCGAGCGGATCAGCGCGGCCAAGCTCGCCGCCAAGGTCGGCAAGACGCTGCCGGTGATCGTCGACGAGGTCGGCGAGCCCGACGAGGACGGCGATATCGGCGCCACCGCGCGCAGCCAGGCCGACGCGCCGGAGATCGACGGCCAGGTGTTCCTGCGCAACGTGCCGCCCTCGCTCAAGGCGGGCGACTTTGCGCAGGCGACGATCGAGGACGCCGACGCGCACGACCTGTTCGGGGTCATCGCCCCCTAGCGCCCCGAGCGCCGCAAGCTGAACGCCGACTGCTCGCGCCGTGCTCGCTCGGTTCAGCTTCACTGCCGTAAAGATGTACGCAATGCCAAGGACCGCACGGCGGCAATCGAGTCGTCCAGTCCAGCCTCGGCAGCGGAGACTGCAATCATGAACCTGCTGAAGAAGACCCTGCTGGGCTCGGCGGTCGCGGCGACCGCGCTCGCCACCGCCACCCCGGCCATGGCGGACGACTATCGCTACCGCCATCACGACCACACCGGAGCGGCGGTTGCCGCCGGCATCGCCGGGCTCGCCATCGGTGCGATCATCGCCGGATCGAGCCACAACGATCGCTACGACGACCGTTACTACTACGATCAGCGGTACCCGTCCTACGACGGCTACTACAACGGCGGCTGGTACGACGGTTACCGGTACAACAATGGCTACTTCTACGATCGCGACGGCTATCGCCGCTACGACCGGCACAGCTGGGCGCGCCGCCACTACGACCGCTACGGCGATCGGTACAGCGGCCGCTACTACGGCTATCGCGGCTACTGATCCGACCTCTTCCTGAGGGGCGCCGGGTCCTGGTTCGCCAGGGCCCGGCGCTTTTGCGTCAGGCCCCGCGCAGCGTGCGGAAGGTGATCGAGCGGCGCAGCTGCGCCATCGGGGCGATCGAGTGCTCCCATTCCCAGCGCACCTCATCGCTCAGCAGGTACAGCGAGCGCGGGGCCAGCCGGACGCTGCGGCGCTCGAACCCGCCAGGCGTGCGCCGGCGCAGGCGCAGCGTGCAAGCGGCGGCGAGCGAGAGTCCCATCACCTCGCCATACTGCGGCCGGTCGCGGTGCCAGCCGATCCCGGCGCCCGGATCGTAGCGGATCAGCAGGCCCTGGACGAAGGCCGCCGGATCGCGTCCGA
This sequence comes from Tsuneonella sp., assembly GCA_051958885.1. Lineage (GTDB taxonomy): Bacteria > Pseudomonadota > Alphaproteobacteria > Sphingomonadales > Sphingomonadaceae > Tsuneonella. Next base: position 372 of record JBQCFR010000180.1, on the reverse strand, counting down.
ACTGGGGCGCGAGTAGCGCGCGCAAATCGGCGAGCCAATCGGGCAACGGCGGCGCGGGAATCGGGCGCGCTCGCTGGTAATCGTACGCGGAGCCGTAGTTCGCGGTCAGCCGCTTGCCTTCCCACTGCCCGAACTGGAACGGCGTCAGCGGCGCGGCGTCGATCCGCTCCGCCAGCTGGCGCTCGAGCCGCGCGTCGATCGCCTCCTCGAACAGCACCAGCCCCGGCACCAGCGGCGCGGCCGCGGCAAACAGTTCGCCTTGCAGTCCCATGCATCGCTATATGGGGGCGATGGCGCACCACCCCACCATCCTCACGGTCGAGACCGCCGGGCCGGGGCTGATGGAAGTGACCGCCGAGCTGCGTGAATTCG
>JBQCFR010000179.1:0-7256 GCA_051958885.1 Tsuneonella sp. | reverse complement strand
ACCATCCTGTGGAAATCCGCGCGGTGCTGTCGGCAGCGCGCGAGGCGGCGGGTAACCGGGTGATCGCGGTGGTCCAGCCGCATCGTTTCACCCGCCTGCGTGACCTGATGACCGACTTCCAGACCGCCTTCAACGATGCCGACGTGGTCCATGTCGCCCCGGTCTATCCGGCGGGCGAGGACCCCATCGACGGCGTCGACGCCACGGCGCTGGTCGGCGGCCTGCGCGCCCGCGGCCACCGCGCCGCGACCGCGGTAGCGGGGCCGGACGAACTGGCGCAGGTTCTCGCGGACAGCATCGAGCCGGGCGACCTCGTGGTCTGCCTCGGCGCGGGCGACATCACCCGCTGGGCCGCGGGGCTGGCCGAGGCGATCGGTAAGGAGCGCGCGGCGTGACCCGGCGCCAGGCGGGCGAGCAGGCGTGGAGCGGCAGCCTCGAAGCGCCGTTCGCGCAAGTCGATGAAAGCGTCGTCGCGCCGATCGACATGGCCGGCATCCGAGGCAAGCTCACGGTCGATGCGCCGCTCGCGCCGCTGGTGTGGTTCAAGGCGGGTGGCAATGCCGATTTCCTGTTCGAGCCGGCAGACCTCGAAGACCTCAAGGAATTCCTCGGCCGCCTCGGCGGCGAGACGCCAGTGATGGCGTTGGGGCTCGGCTCCAATCTCATCGTGCGTGACGGCGGCGTGCCCGGGGTGGTGGTGCGGCTCGGCAAGCCGTTCGCCACGGTCGAGGCGCGGCGCGACCGCACGCTCGAATGCGGCGGCGGCGCGAGCGGCATCCTCGTCTCGAGCCAGGCGCGCGACGCGGGGATCGCCGGGCTCGAATTCCTGCGCGGGATTCCCGGCACCGTCGGGGGGTTCGTGCGAATGAACGGCGGCGCGTATGGGCGCGAGGTGTCGGACGTGCTGGTCGATTGCGACGTCGTCATGCCCGACGGCGAGTTCGTGACGCTGCCCGCGCGAGACCTCAAGTACAGCTACCGCCACTCGAACCTGCCCGAAGGCGCGGTGGTCGTCGCTGCGCGCTGCCAGGGGCGCGAGGGCATCCCCGCCGAGATCGGCGAGGAGATGGACAAGATCGCCGCCGCGCGCGAGGCGAGCCAGCCGCTGCGCACCAAGACCGGCGGCTCGACCTTCAAGAACCCGCCAGGCGAGAAGGCCTGGCGCCTGGTCGACGCGGCGGGTTGCCGCGGGCTCACGCGCGGCGCGGCGCAAGTGAGCGAGAAGCACACCAACTTCCTGATCAACACCGGCGAGGCGACCAGCGCCGACATCGAAGGCCTCGGCGAAGAAGTCCGCCGCCGCGTCTACGGCGCCTGCGGCGTGACGCTCGAATGGGAAATCCAGCGGGTGGGCCGGCCGTGAGCTCACGCAAACACCACGTCGCAGTCCTCATGGGCGGCTGGGCGAACGAGCGGCCGGTCTCGCTGATGAGCGGGGAGGGCGTGGCCAAGGCGCTCGAGGCGCGCGGGCACCGGGTGACGAGGATCGACATGGACCGGCAGGTCGCGCTGCGGCTGCACGAGGCCGCGCCCGATGTCGTGTTCAACGCGCTCCACGGCGTGCCGGGCGAAGACGGGACGGTGCAGGGCATGCTCGACCTGATGGGCGTACCTTACACGCACTCCGGTCTCGCCACCTCGGTGATCGCGATCGACAAGGAGCTGACCAAGAACGCGCTGGTGCCGCACGGGGTGCCGATGCCGGGCGGGCGGATCGTCGACAGCGAAGGGCTCTACGAGAAGGACCCGCTGGCGCGCCCCTATGTGCTGAAGCCGGTCAACGAGGGCAGCTCGGTCGGCGTGGCGATCGTGACGCACGAGAGCAATTACGGAAATCCGATCCGGCGGGATGCGGCGGGGCCGTGGCAGGAGTTCGACCGGCTGCTGGCCGAGCCCTACATCCGCGGGCGCGAGCTGACGGTTGCGGTGATCGACGGGGCCGAGGGGCCGCGCGCGCTGGCGGTGACCGAACTCGTCCCCAAGTCGGGCTTCTACGATTTCGACGCCAAGTACACCGAGGGGCTGACCGAGCACGTCTGCCCGGCGCAGCTGCCGGAGCATATCGCCGAACTGTGCATGGGCTACGCGGTCCAGGCGCACCGGCTGCTCGGCTGCCGGGGCTGCAGCCGGACCGATTTCCGGTGGGACGACGAGCAGGGCGAGGCGGGGCTGTTCGTGCTCGAGACCAACACCCAGCCGGGGATGACGCCGCTCAGCCTGGTGCCCGAACAGGCACGCTACCGCGGGATGAGCTACGAGGATCTGGTCGAAGCACTCGTCAATGAAGCGCTCGATCGGGAGGCTGAACATGGCTGAACGCATCGCGCGAAGTGGAAAAGGCGTTCGCCGCGCGGCCGCCGCGAAGAGCCGCGCCGCCACCGCGCGCAAGGCCAAGGCGAAGACTGGATCGCTGATGGATTCGGCGTTTGCCGTGCTGCCGTTTACCGAGGAGCAGCTCCACCGGGTGTTCCTCGCGCTGATCCTCGGCGGCGCGGTGGCGCTCGCATGGTTCGTTGCCAGCCTCGCCGGAGTGCCCGCGATGGCCGCGCAGCAGGTGGGCTATCTCGCCTCCGACGCCGGGTTCGAGGTGCGCCGGGTCAAGGTCACCGGCGTGCAGCGGATGAACGAGCTCAAGGTCTACGAACGCGCGCTCGGCGAGCGGGACAGGCCGATGCCAGAGGTCGATCTGGGCAAGCTGCGCACCGACCTGCTGGCGCTGTCGTGGGTCGCCGATGCGCGGGTCAGCCGGCAGCTTCCCGATACGCTCGTGGTCGATATCGTCGAGCGCACGCCGCGCGCGGTGCTGAAGAAGCCCGGGCGGATGGTGCTGATCGACGGCACCGGGCACGAACTCGAGCCGGTCTCGCCCGCCAACGCCAAGGGCATGCTGCAGATCAGCGGGCCAGGCGGCGGGCGCCAGGTGGCCGATCTCGACAAGCTGCTCGACGCGGCGCCGGCGTTGAAGCCGCAGGTGCAGGGCGCCGAATGGGTCGGCAACCGGCGGTGTAATCTCACGTTCAAGACGGGGCAGGTGCTCGCGCTGCCGCACGGCGACGATCACGCCGCCAGCGCGCTCGTTTCGTTCGCGCGGCTCGACGGGGTCAACCGGCTGATCGGCGGCAAGGTCGCGACGTTCGACATGCGCGCGCCCGAACGGATCTACATGCGCAGTCCCGGCCGCTCGCAGCAGGCGCTCGCCGCCAAGCAGGCGGCCGCCGCACAGGCGGAGAACAACTGATGGCCCTTCCGCGCATCACCCGCGTGTTCGGCGCGGTCAACGTCGGCACGTTCCGCATCTCGGCGATGATCCTCGGGCTGTCCGAGACCGGCGAGATGATCGTGCTCGGCAGCGGACACCGCGCCGCGCAAGGGATCAAGCGCGGCTACATCACCGACATGGCCGCGGCGACGTACGCGATCCGCGACGCCGTCGAGCGCGCGGAGAAGAACGCCGGCACCTCGGTGTCGAGCGTATGGGTCGGCTGCTCGGGCGCGGGGCTCGCGAGCCGGGTCGCCAAGGTCGAGATCGACATCGGCGGGCGGCGGATCGAGGAAGAGGACATCGAGACGCTGCTGGTCGCCGCGCGCGACGGCATCCAGCCAGACGGGCGCATGGTGCTCCACGCGCAGCCGGCGCACTACACGCTCGACGGCGCGCACGGGGTCGCCAACCCCAAGGGGCTCCACGCCGAGCGGCTGGGGGTCGATATCCACGTGATGCTCGCCGACGGCGCGCCGGTGCGCAACCTGATCGCCGCGGTGCAGAACGCGCACCTCGAAGTCGAGGCGGTGGTCGCCGCGCCGATCGCCGCGGGCTACGCCTGCCTCAGCCCGGAGGAGCGCGAGCTCGGCACCGCGCTGATCGAGATCGGCGGCGAGGTTACCAACGTCGCGGTCTATGCCGGCGGGATGCTGCTCGGCCTCGTGTCGATCCCGCTGGGCTCGGCCGACATCACCGACGCCATCGCCGGCGCGTTCGGCATCCGCCGGTTTCAGGCGGAGCGCCTGAAGTGCGTCTCCGGCTCGGCGATCGCTAGCCCCACCGATCACCGCGAGCTGGTGGCGGTCAACGGCCCCGGCGACGAGAGCGCCGGGGTGCAGGCGCGCGGCGCGGATGACAAAAACCGCATCCCGCGCGCCGAGCTGGTCTCGGTGGTGACCGAGCAGCTCTCGCGCCTGACGGACGAGATCGGCCGCGCGCTCAAGGGCCTGGGCTTCACCGGCGCGAAGGGCGGGCAGGTCGTGCTGACCGGCGGCGGGGCGGAGCTCGCCGGGTTCGCGGAGTTTGCCCAGAGCGCGCTCGGCCGCCCGGTGCGGATCGGCAAGCCGCCGGCGCTGCGCGGCCTGGGCGAGGCGAACGGCAGCCCGAGCTCGGTCACGCTCACCGGGCTGTGCCTCTACGCCGCCGACGATCCGATCGACATCCGCTCGGTCGGCCCCAGCTACCAGCCGACGCGGCGTTACAGCGGCCTGGGCATGGTCGACCGCGTGATGCGGGCGGTGAAAGAGTATTTTTGAGCAGCGATTCCCCTCTTGGCGCCAAGCTGTTAACCGCTGTGGATAAGGATTTACGCGCTATGCACGCGCGAATCGCTTTGTGTCACATTGAGAGACGACACATTTACCCTCGTGCTTAACCCCCGGAAGGGCAGCCTGATGAGCATCAATATCGGCCCCGCGGCCTCGGACGACCTCAAGCCCCGCATCGCGGTGATCGGCGTGGGCGGCGCGGGCGGCAACGCCGTCGCCAACATGATCGCCGCCGAGATCGAAGGCGTCGATTTCATCGTCGCCAACACCGATGCGCAGGCGCTGAGCACGTCGTCGGCCGAAAAGCGCATCCAGCTCGGACCCGACATCACCGGCGGGCTGGGCGCGGGCGCGCGGCCGGAAGTCGGCAAGGCCGCCGCGGAAGAGACCACGCAGGAGATCGAGGACGCGCTCGACGGCTGCAACATGTGCTTCATCGCAGCGGGCATGGGCGGCGGGACCGGCACCGGGGCGGCGCCGGTGATCGCCGAGACCGCGCGGCGCAAGGGCGTGCTGACCGTCGGCGTGGTGACCAAGCCGTTCCTGTTCGAAGGCACGCGCCGGATGCGCGCGGCGGACGCCGGCATCGAGGAGCTGCAGAAGCACGTCGACACGCTGATCGTCATCCCCAACCAGAACCTGTTCCTGATCGCCAAGGCGGAAACGACCTTCAAGGAAGCGTTCCTGCTCGCCGACGAGGTGCTGCAGCAGGGCGTGCGCTCGATCACCGACCTGATGGTCATGCCGGGCCTCATCAACCTCGACTTCGCCGACGTGCGCTCGGTGATGATGGAAGCCGGCAAGGCGATGATGGGCACCGGAGAGGGCGAGGGCGAGAACCGCGCGCTCGAGGCGGCAGAGCGTGCGATCGCCAACCCGCTGCTCGACGGCGTGAGCATGGCGGGCGCCAAGGGCGTGATCATCTCGATCATCGGCGGCGAGGACATGAAGCTGCTCGAGGTCGACGAGGCGGCGAACCACATCCGCGAGCTGGTCGACGAGGACGCGAACATCATCTGGGGCTCGGCGTTCAACCCGGATCTGCAGGGCAAGATCCGCGTCTCGGTGGTCGCCACCGGGATCGACGCGATGGGCCAGCCGGTGGGGGCGGACAACCGCTCGTTCTCGCTCGGGGCCTCGCGCGCGCCCAAGCGCCCGATCCTCGAGCTGCCCGCCGAGGATGAAGCGCCGGCGGAAGAGCCGGCGACCTATTCGCCGCCGCCCGCGCCCGAGCCTGCCGCGGAGCCGGAGCCGCTCGATCTCGGCACGATGAGCGAAGCCGAGGCGGACGAGGCGGCCGAAGGCGCCGGAACGGGCAGCGCCGGGTACGCTTACGGCGAGGATGAGGATTACGACGACGTCGAGGGGATCGTCGACCCGCTGGCGGGCCTTCGCAACGAGGCGGCGGACGATTTCGCAGCGAGCGAGAACGCCGACGACGAGGAGGACGACTGGGGCGACGCTGCGCCGGTGCGCCCCGTCAAGCAGCCGCTCGATCTGGGCGGAATGGCCGAAGACGACGTCGAGCCGCAGCGGCGGACCGGGCAGGACGAGCTTCTGCTCGATGCCGACCGGCTTGCCGAGCAGGACAGCCCGCTGCAGTCGAAGACCGGCCGCCGGCGCGGCCTGGTTTCGGGTGGCGGTGGCGGTGGCGGCGGCGGCGCCAGCAACGCCGGCAGCACGCTGTTCGAGCGCATGGCGAACCTCTCGCGCGGCGCGTCGCCCTCGAGCGATGCGGACGACGAAGACGACGAGGACGGCGAGGGCAGCGCCTCGCTCAGCATACCGCGGTTCCTGGGACGCCAGAACAACCAGTAATCGCTGATCGCGGCCGTTCCGGGCCTATTCAGCCGGGGACGGCCATCTTCCAGTCGCCGCGATTGTTGGCGAGGAAGGGCAATCTTGAAGCGTCGTACAGCACAGCACCGTTATCTCCCGTCTATGCGGGCGATCGCGCTTGCCACGCTGCCGATGCTGCTGGGCGCACCTGCTGCGCAGGCGCAGCAGACCATAGCGCGCCCCGTCGTTCAGCCGCTGCCGCCCGCCGCGAGCGGCGATCTCAGCGCGGCGCTGCGCCGGCTGGCCGCCGACAGCCGCGATTTCCAGGCGCTGATCGATGCGGGCAAGGCTTCGCTCAAGCTCAACGACATCGACGCGGCGCTCGGCTTCTTCGGCCGCGCCGACGCGGTGCGCCCGGGCGACCCGCAAGTGAAGGCGGGGCTCGCCGCGGCGTACTTGCGCTCCGACCGGCCGCTCGAGGCGCTGCAACTGTTCGCGGAGGCCGATCGCGGCGGGGCGATCGACACGCAGGCGATGGCGGACCGCGGGCTGGCTTACGACCTGGTGGGCGATAATGCCGCCGCGCAGGCGCAGTACCGCGCGGCGCTGGCTCACGGACTGGACACCGATACGATCATGCGGCTGGCGCTGAGCCAGGCGATCGCCGGGGACCGCGCGGGCTTCGAGGCGACGCTGCTGCCGCTGCTCCAGCAGCGCAGCCTGCCGGCGTACCGCGCGCGCGCCTTCGGCCTCGCGATCCTCGGAGACGAGAAGGAGGCGGTTTCGATCGCGCAGGCGGTGATGCCGCGCGATCTCGCCGACCGTGTCGCGCCCTACCTTGGCTCCATGCCCAGGCTCACGCACGCCCAACAGGCGGCGGCGGCGAACCTGGGAATGTTCCCCCGCGCCGCGCAGATCGGGCGCGACGATCCGCGCATCGCTGCCTA
>JBQCFR010000178.1:0-2662 GCA_051958885.1 Tsuneonella sp. | reverse complement strand
AGGCCGATGCTCTTGCCGCCATCCGGCGAGAGCGGGGTGAGCGTTGCGTCGCCGGTCGAAGCCTTGACCGGCTGCGCGTTGATCTCGGCGAGCGGCCCAGGCCCGACGCCGACGGTTTCGCGCCCCTTGTTCTCATCGCCTTGCGAGCAGGCCGCGAGGGCCGCCGCGGCGAACAAGACCGCCGCCCTCATGGCTTGTCCGCCTTGGGCTTGGCGGCCCTCGGCTTGCGGGCGCGCGGCTTGGTCTCGGTCGCCGGCTTGTCGTCGCGGCCCTTGCCCTTGCGGGGCCCCCGCGCGGGGCGTCTCTCGGTCGGCTCCGGCGCGCCGGGGGCGGCCTTGCCGGTATCCACCGGCTCGGGGCTAGCGGTCCCCTGCCCTGCCGGCGAACCCGCCGAAGGCTTCGCCGGCGCGACCGTGTCGGCGGCCTTGGCATCGGTCTTGTCGCCGGCGCCGGTGTCGGCGGGGCTGTCCTTGGTCTTCTTCCGGTCCGCCTCGGCCTCGCCGCGCGTCACCGGCGCGGTGCTGACGACGGTCTTGTCGGGCTGCACGACGGCGTTGGGCTGCGGCGCAGGGGTGACGGGAATGCTCTTCTCGTCCCCCGGCAGCACGTAGTCGGCGCCTTCCCACGGGCTCATGAAGTCGAACTGGCGCAGGTCCTGCGGCAGGTCGACCGGCTCGTAAACCACGCGCTTGTCGTCTTCCGAATAGCGCAGCTCGACATAGCCTGTGAGCGGGAAATCCTTGCGGAAAGGATGCCCTTCGAAGCCGTAGTCGGTGAGTATGCGTCGCAAGTCGGTGTTGCCGTCGAACAGCACGCCGAACATGTCGAACACTTCGCGCTCGAGCCAGCCGGCGTTCGGCCACAGCGTGGTGACCGTCGGCACCGGGGTCGCCTCGCTCGCGGTCAGCTTGACCTGGATGCGGTGGTTCCTGGTCAGGCTGAGCAGCATGTAGACGACCTCGAACCGCTCGGCGCGGCTGGGGAAGTCGACACCGGCGATGTCCATCAGCTGCTGATAGCCGTGCTCGTCGCGCAGGCGCCGCAGCGCCTCCTCGATCCGCTCACGCGCGACGGTGAGCACGACGACCTCATACTCCTCCCTGGCGGAGACGAGCATATCGCCCAGCGCCGCCGAGAGCGTCTCGCGAACGCCTTCGTTCGAAGCGATCTTCGGCGCGGGGTGCAGGACTGTGGCCATCAGCACCCATCCCCGTTCGTGTCGAGCAGCATCGAGCGAAGCCGAGATGCGTCCGTCGAGACACTCTCGCGCAGCGCCAGCGAATCTCGACTACGAACTACGTTCTCCGCTCGATACGAACGGATCGGAGAGAATGCAGAATACCTCACCGCTCGACCGTGCCTTCGCGGCGGATCTTCCGCTGGAGCTGCATGACGCCGTAGAGCAGCGCCTCGGCGCTCGGCGGGCAGCCGGGGACGTAGATGTCGACCGGCACGATCCGGTCGCAGCCGCGCACCACCGAATAGCTGTAGTGGTAATAGCCACCGCCGTTCGCGCAGCTGCCCATGCTGATCACGTACTTGGGGTCCGACATCTGGTCATAGACCTTGCGCAGCGCGGGGGCCATCTTGTTGCACAGCGTGCCGGCGACGATCATCACGTCCGACTGGCGCGGGCTCGCGCGCGGGGCCACGCCGAACCGCTCCATGTCGTAGCGCGGCATGTTGACGTGGATCATCTCGACCGCGCAGCAGGCGAGGCCGAAGGTCATCCACCACAGCGAGCCAGTCCGGGCCCACTGGAACAGCTCCTCGGTGCTGGTGACGAGGAAACCCTTGTCGTCGAGCTCGGTGCTGATCTGGTTGAAGTAGCTCTCGCCCGGCGCCTCGATCCCGGGATGGATCGCCGGGTTGATGGCCGGGCTCGCCGGGCCGCGGCCCGCTGGGTTCGCGATCTGGTGGTCCAGATCGGGCTGGCGCTCGTTCACTCCCATTCCAGCGCCCCCTTCTTCCACGCGTAGGCGAGGCCCACCGCGAGTTCGAACAGGAACACCATCATCGTGATCCAGCCCGGCCAGCGGGTCACGTCGAGGCTCACCGCCCAGGGAAACAGGAACGCCGCCTCGAGATCGAACACGATGAACAGGATCGCCACGAGATAGAACCGCACGTCGAACTGGCTGCGCGGGTCCTCGAACGCGGGAAAGCCGCATTCGTACTCGCTCAGCTTCTCGGCAGTCGGGTTATAGGTGCCGGTCAGCCGGGCGACGCCCATCGGCAGGAACACGAACAGCGCCGAGATCGCCAGGGCGATGCCGAGGAACAGCAGGATCGGCAGGTATTGCGCGAGATCGACCACGAATGATTCCCTTGGGGGGCACGAATATACGACGTGATCTTGATGGTCCCGTGCAGCGCATTCTTGGACGTGGACCAGATCTTGACAGATTTGTTACTGTGTTTGGTCGCCACAAAACAAGCAGTTGGCGAAGTGTCAATGTGCAATATCTCAGAACCCTTGCCCTTGTCGGTCAGGTGCCGCTTCGGAGTGATCTCGACGTGTGCCTGATGTGGGCTCTGTCTTGTCGGAGTTGGCACAATAAAATCGCTGGCTGATGTGGGGGGCTTGATCCATGTCCGACGATATTCGGGAGGTGGCGAGGAAGGGAAAGGCGACAAAGGAACCGGAGTAGAAATGTCCGGG
>JBQCFR010000177.1:0-3734 GCA_051958885.1 Tsuneonella sp. | reverse complement strand
CTCAAGATTTTCGAGCTTCGCGACAAGGCGGAGAAGGCGCTGGGGGCCAAGTTCGACATCAAGGGCTTTGACGACCTCATCATCAGCGACGGCTCGCCGCCGCTCCCGGTGCTGGAGACAAGGGTCGACTAGTGGATCGCGTCGCGCAAGTGAGGCGCTTGCCGCTCGGTTGGCGGCTCGCTATCCGCGCCCCTAATGAGTGTTTCTTCCGAACAGGTCCGCCACATCGCCAAGCTCGCCCGGATCGCCATGAGCGACGAGGAGATCGAGCGGCTGGTGCCCGAGCTCAATGCCATCATCGGCTGGGTCGAGCAGCTTGGCGAGGTGAACACGGACGGTGTCGAGCCGCTGACCGCGGTCATCGACCAGAAGCTGCGGCTCCGTGAGGACGAAGTGACAGCAGGGAACATTCGCGACGAGGTGCTGGCGAACGCACCCGACGCGGAACACGGCTTCTTCGCCGTGCCGAAGGTGATCGAATAGTGGCGGAGCTGACCGACAAGACGATCGCCGAGCTTCGCGACGGGATTCGCGGGCGCCAGTTCTCCGCGCGCGAGGTGGCGCAGGCCTATAACGCAGCCGTTGCGGCGGCTCGTGGCCTGAACGCTTACACGGTCGAGACCCCGGACGATGCGCTCGCTGCAGCGGAGGCGGCGGATTCGGGGCAGGCGACCGGCCCGCTCGCCGGCATTCCGCTGGGAATCAAGGATTTGTTCGCAACCAGGGGCGTGGACACGACGGCCGGGAGCCGCATCCTCAAGGACTTCAAGCCGCCCTACGAAAGCACGGTCACCGCGAACCTCCGCAAGGCAGGCGCGGGAATGCTCGGCAAGCTCAACATGGACGAGTTCGCGATGGGCTCGTCGAACGAGACCAGCGCCTATGGCCCCGTCATCTCGCCGTGGAGGCGCAAGGACGGAAGCAATGCCGCGCTGACGCCCGGCGGGTCTTCGGGCGGTTCGGCGGCTGCGGTCGCGGCGGGCATCGCGCCCGGGGTCACCGGAACCGACACCGGCGGCTCGATCCGCCAGCCGGCGGCCTTCACCGGCATCTGCGGGATCAAGCCGACCTACGGCCGCTGCTCGCGCTGGGGCGTGGTCAGCTTCGCAAGCTCGCTCGACCAGGCGGGGCCGATGGCGAAGACCGCCCGCGACTGCGCGATCATGCTCGGCGCGATGGCGGGGTTCGACCCCAAGGATTCGACTTCGCTCGACGTCGCCGTGCCCGATTGGGAAGCTGGATTGTCGAGCAATCTGAAGGGCAAGCGCGTCGGCATTCCGAAGGAATATCGGATCGACGGTGTTCCGGACGAGATCAACGCGCTGTGGGATCGCGGCATCGAGTGGCTGAAGGACGCGGGCGCGACTCCGGTCGAGATCAGCCTTCCACACACCAAATATGCGCTTCCGACCTACTACATCATCGCGCCTGCCGAGGCATCGTCGAACCTCGCCCGCTATGACGGGGTACGGTACGGACTGCGGGTGAAGGGCGAAGGCTCGCTCGACGCGATGTACGAAGCGACGCGGGCCGCGGGTTTCGGCGCCGAGGTGAAGCGGCGGATCATGATCGGCACCTACGTGCTCTCGGCGGGCTTCTACGACGCGTACTTCACCAAGGCGCAGAAGGTCCGGGCGCTGATCAAGCAGGATTTCCGGCAGGCGTTCGAGCAGTGTGACGTCATCCTCACACCCACAGCGCCGTCCGCTGCGTTTGGGATCGGCGAGAAGATGAGCGATCCGCTCGCGATGTACCTCAACGACGTGTTCGCCGTCCCGGCCAGCCTCGCGGGCCTTCCGGCGATGAGCGTTCCGGGCGGGCTGGACGGGCAGGGGCTTCCGCTCGGCCTTCACCTGATCGGACCGGAGCTGGATGAGCAAGCCGTGCTGAACGCAGCGCTCGCCATCGAGGAACGCGCCGGGTTCACACATCGGGCGGAGAAGTGGTGGTGAGCGACTATCGCCTCAAAGGCGCAACCGGCGAGTGGGAGGTCGTGGTCGGCCTCGAGGTCCATGCGCAGATCACCGCGACGGCGTCCAAGCTGTTTTCGGGCGCTGCAACGGCGTTCGGAGCGGAACCGAACACGCAGGTCAGCCTGATCGACGCGGCGATGCCCGGCATGCTTCCGGTGCCGAACAAGGAGTGCATTCGACAGGCGGTGCGCACCGGCATGGCGCTGGAAGCGAAGATCAATCCCTGGTCGCGGTTCGACCGGAAGAACTATTTCTACGCCGACCTTCCGCAGGGCTATCAGATCAGTCAGCTCTATCACCCGCTCGTCGGCGAGGGCGAGATCGAGGTGCTGGTCGACGAGCAGGATGAAGGCTCGACCAAGCGCATCGGCATCGAACGGATCCACGTCGAGCAGGACGCCGGCAAGTTGATGCACGACCAGCATGCGACGATGAGCTACGTCGACCTCAACCGCGCCGGCGTCGCGCTGATGGAAATCGTGTCGCGGCCCGACATGCGTTCTCCTGCAGAAGCAGGGGCTTATCTGAGGAAGCTGCGGGCGATCCTCCGCTACGTCGGCTCGTGCGACGGCAATATGGAAGAGGGCTCGATGCGCGCCGACGTCAACGTCAGCGTTCGCAAGCCCGGAGCCGAGTTCGGCACCCGCACCGAGACCAAGAACGTCAACTCCGTCCGCTTCGTCATGGCGGTGATCGAGCATGAGGCGAAGCGCCAGATCGCGGTGATCGAGGAAGGGGGCGAAGTCGCGCAGGAAACGCGGCTCTACGATCCCGACAAGGGCGTGACCCGGACATTGCGATCCAAGGAAGATGCGCACGATTACCGCTATTTTCCCGACCCCGACCTGCTTCCCGTCGAGCTGGACGAGGCGTTCCTGGAGGAATGCCGCTCAAGCCTCCCCGAGCTGCCGGACGCCAAGCGCAAGCGCTACCAGGCGCTTGGGATCACGCCCTACAATGCGAGCGTGCTGACCGCAGACGTGGACATCGCTCGCTGGTTCGACGCCCTGCTGGAGAGCGGCGCGGAGCCCAAGGCCGCGGCGAACTGGACCGCTTCCGAATTTTTCGGCGCGCTGAACCGTCTCGACCTCACCATCGAACAGAGCCCGGTGAGCCCCGAGCAGGCCGGGGAGCTTCTCAAGCTGGTGGGCGACGGCACGCTATCGGGGACGCTGGCGAAGCAGGTGTTCGAGATCATGCTCGAGACCGGAAAAAGCGCCGGCGCCATCGTGGAAGAGCGCGGGCTGAAGCAGACCAGCGACACCGGCGAGATCGACGCAAAGATCGACGAGGTCATCGCCGCGAATTCCGACAAGGTCGCCGAGTACAAGTCGGGCAAGCAGCAGCTGTTCGGCTTCTTCGTCGGCCAGGTGATGAAGGCGATGGGCGGCAAGGCCAACCCCAAGGTCGTCAACGAGCGGCTTCGCGCAAAACTGGACTGACTCGAAGCCTGCCGCCTCTCAATAGAAGCGCACCGTCGTCTGGACGTCGTCCGGAACCGGCATCAGCTTGAGCCGCGTACGCGCGTCCCAGTCGACCGTGATCGACCCGGACGCCTTGTCATAGGCGCGAATGTGGAGGGTGCCGCTGGGCGTGTGCAGGTCGTCCGTGTGCTTCGCCGGGCGGATCAGGCTCGTGAAGGTTTCCTGCCCGTAATTCCCTCTTGTCATGAAGGTGTCGAACTTTCGCTTGGAGCCCTGCTCGTAGATCTCCAGTTCGAACTTCTGCCCTCCGACATAGACGAGGCGCGCATAATCGCCG
>JBQCFR010000176.1:0-8591 GCA_051958885.1 Tsuneonella sp. | reverse complement strand
GACGGCGCGCCGCTGGCGGCGATGGTGATGTCGGATACAGCGCGAACCGTACCGAAGCTCGCGTTGCCGCTGCTGGCGGCCGCGTCGACCGAACCGGCCGAGGTGACGTCGCCCAGCGCCATGTCGGACGCGCGCAGCGTCACGTCGCCGCCTTTGGCCTCCAGCGTTCCAAGGGTGAGCCCGCGCGCCGCATCGATACTCATGGCGCCGCCTGCGGTGAGCGTGCCGCTGCCGCTTATGCCGCCTGAGATGGCGCTCAGCGTCAGGTTTCCGCCGACCGCCGCATCGCCGATAGCGACCGAAGCGCCTGTTACGCCCGCGTCGGCGCCGCTGGTAACGGTGCCGAGATTGGCGACGCCGGCGGCGCTCAGCAAGGCTTTGCCGCCGGCATTGATGCTGCCGAACGCTGCGTCTCCGGCGCTTGTCGTCGCTCCGAAGTCGCCGCCAGCACTCACGCTATTCACTTGCGCCGAGGCGCCCTGCAGCGTCATCGCGCCGCCACTGGCCAGGCTCGAGCCCGACAGCGTTCCGGCAGCCGTGAGCGCCAGATCGCTGCCGCTGGTGATCTGCGTGAACGTGAGCGCTCCGCCCGCGTCGGCCGCGAAGCTCCCGCCCGCCGCATATGCGCCAAGTGCGATATCGCCGGTGGCGGTGAACGACGCGTCGCCACCCACGGTGCTCGGCGCAGCGGTCGGCGCGGTGCCGATGGCGATCCCGCCTGCGCTTGCGTGCACGGTGAGATCGGCGCCGGTGGCGATCCGGCCCGAATTGACCGAGACGGCGCTGAGGTCGGCTGCGCCTGCGCTGACTACATCTCCGAGAGTTGCTGCGCCGGCGGCGGTGAGCGCAAGGTCGGCGCCCGTATGCAGCAGGCCGATGTTCACGGGCCCGCCGCTGATCGAGGCCCCGTCGCCCGCCGTCACGCTGTTCACCCGGACGGCGCCGGGCGCGGCGATGAGCACATGGTCGTCGATGCCCGCGTTCGCCGCGGTGCTGACACCGGTGCCGGTGATCGTCGAGCCGGCCCCGAGGTCGACGGAGCCGCTCGTGGTGGAAACCTGGGTGAAGCCGAGCGCGCCGCCGGCGGTGATCGCGAGCGGCCCGCCGCCAGACAGCGCGCGCATGGCGATGGCGCCGCTCGCATCGAGCGTGGCGCCCGCGGCGGCGACGAGATCGCCGCTGACGGTTAGATCGCCCGCGGCGGCGTCAACTTGCAGCGCTCCGCCGGACTGGCCGCTGCCGAGCGCGACCGAAGTCCCGCTGATCGCGGCGTCGCCGCCCGAGCTGGCGAAGCCGCCGATGTTCGCCGCGCCGCCTGCGGCTACCGCGAGCGCGCTCGCGCCGCCTGATCCGGCGGTGAGTGTGCCGGTGGTGATGTCGCTGTTGCCGGTAAGCTGCAGGTTGCCGCCTGCGGTAAGTGCATCGAGCGAGATCGGCCCGCCCGCTCCCACGATGTAGTCCCCGCCCGCGCTGCTGGCGCCGGTCAACGTCACTCCGCCGCCCGCGGTCAGCCGGACGCTGTCGCTGCCGGAGCCCGAAGCAGGCGCGGTGTTCGATACCGAGATGCCCGAGATCGCGCCGCCGGCGTCCACCGTGACGTCGCCGCTGCTGCTGGCGCTGTCGCCGAGCAGCGCGTCGGTGCCCGCGGTCACCGCGATACCGCTGCCCGCGCGCAGCACGCCGACCAGGAACGCGCCGCCGGCGTCCGCGGCGAACGTGCTCGCCGCATCGAGCGAGCCCAGCGCGATATCGCTACCGGCGCTCAGGGCGATGCTGCCGCCGATGCTCGAGCCGCCGGTGATCGAGATTGCGCCGAACGCAGCGATGCTGCTCGCGCCGGCTCCTGCGGTGATCGCGGCGCCGGTGATAGCGCCGTCACCGGCAACCCGCGCGCTGGGCTTGGTCACGAGGGTGATCGTCCCGCCGGCATCGAGCGTGGTGAAGTCGATGTGGTTGCCGCTCACGTCGATCAGCCCGCCGGCGCTCGAGGCGCCGAGCGAGACCGGCCCGAGCGCCGCGATGACGATGTCGCCGCCGGTCAGGATCGAGTCAGGACCGGTCGCAAAGCCGGTCAGCGAGCTGGCACTAAAGTCGCCGCCCGCCTCGGCATGGCTGACCGATACGAACCCGTTCGCCGCGCCAAGCTGGATATCGCCTGCGGCAAGCACCCGGCCGAGCGCGAGATCGCCGCTCGTCGCCGTCGCATCGAACAGGCCGCCCGAGGTCACGTCGCCGAGCGTAATCGCCGCCCCGCTCACGCTCACATCGCCATCGGCAACCACGTCGGCGGGCGCGGTAATGCCGCCCACCAGGCCCGCCGCCTGCAGCGTGACCGCGCCGCTGCGCAGGATGCCGGCCAGCAGCAGGTCGCCGGTGCTCGTGATCTGCACCGCATCGGCGCTGATCGTCCCGATCGTAATCCCCGCCGCGCTCAGCGTCAGCGGACCGGCAACGTCGAAGTCCCCGCCGGTGATCGCACCGCCGGCGGTCATCGCCAGCGACGTGGTCGAGCTCGCGCGCCCGGTGAAGGCAATGCCGCCGCCTGCATCGACGGTGAAGTCCCCCAGCGCGTCGAGCGATGCAAAGCGCACGTCGCCGCTCGCCGCCAGATCGATCGCGCCCCCGGTCGTGATCGCGCCGGTCGCATCGAGATCGCCCGCGGTCGCGCTGAGCGCCAGGTCGCCGCCGACCGTGCCGCTGGTGAGCGTGACCGCGCTCCCCATCACGCTCGTGCCGCCGCCGCTGTTCGCACTCGCGAGTGTCGCCGCGCCTGCCGCGTTGACCCCGATGTCGCCTGCCGCATCGATCGCCGCGAAGCTCGCGCCGCCGGCGGTCGCCAGCGCGCCCACCGAACCGCCGGAGGTGACACTGCCGAGCGCGATCGCCTGCGCCACGAGCGAGACCCCGCCCCCGCTCGCGATGTCGCCCGCGCCGGTGTTGGCGCCGATCGTGCCGCTCGCGGCGCTCAGGACAACCGAGTTCGTGCTCGACAGGGTGTCGAAGCGAAGGTCGGAGTTGCTGCCGATGACGATGCTGTCGCCAGCCGCGCCGCCGATCGCGACCGATCCGCCGGAGAGCGACAGCGCGGTCGCCGCATCGAGGTCTCCGCCAAGGATCGCGCCGCCGGCGTTGATGGTGATCGAGTCGCTGCCGCTGGCACTTGTGAACGTGGCTGTGCCGCCGGCATCGACCGTGAACGTCCCGCCCCGCGCGTCCAGCGTGCCGAAGGCGACGTTGCCGGCCGCGTCGAAGTCGATTCCCCCGCCCACGCTGACCGTGCCGTTCGCGTCGATGTCGCCGCCGAGCGCATCGAGGCGCAGATTGCCCCCGATCGTGCCGCTCGTCAGCGCGACCGATGCGCCGGTGATCGAGGTGTTGCCCCCGCTGATCGCACTCGCCAGCGACGGCGCGCCGCTGGCGGCGATGGTGATGTCGGATACAGCGCGAACCGTACCGAAGCTCGCGTTGCCGCTGCTGGCGGCCGCGTCGACCGAACCGGCCGAGGTGACGTCGCCCAGCGCCATGTCGGACGCGCGCAGGGTCACGTCCCCGCCGCTGGTGATGGCGCCGGGGCCGACGTTGGCTCCGATCGTCCCGCCGCTCGCGGTGAGGCTGATCGCGTTGGGCGAAGTCAAGCTGTCGAACAGCAGATCGCTCGAGCTGTTGAGAGAGAGCGTCGTCGCGCTGGCGTTGCCGATGGCGATCGACGCGCCGGTGAGCGAGAGCAGTCCGTTGACGTTCAGATCGCCGCCGAGAACGCTGCCGCCCGCGGAGAATGTCAAATCCCCGCCCGCCGTTCCGGCAAAGCCGAAGGCGATGTCGCCGCCGGCAATGGCGTTGAACGTGGTCGCCGCGGTCAGCGATCCGACATCGATGCTTCCCGCCGCGCGCAGGTCGATCGCCTGGCCGACGGTGATCGTGCCGATGCCGGTGATGTCCGAAGCGGTGGCGTCGATCGACAGGTTGCCGCCGATCGTGCCGTTGTCGAGGGCCACCGAAGTACCCTGAAGGATGCCGCTCAGCGCGCTGTTGAAGGTCCCCACGACGACCGCGCCGTTGGCGATGGCTTGCGCGTTGAGGCCCGCGTCGATGGTCCCCGCGGTGAGGGCACCGGTGGCCGACAGGAGGACCGCGTCGTCGATCGAACGCGCAGTGCCGGTCAGCGTCAGGTCGCCGCCCGCGGCGGTGAGGATCACCCGATCGAAGCCGGCGCTGCCTGCGGGCGCATTGCTGATCGCGGAGTTGCCCGTGAGGCTGGGTCCCGCCGCCACCCGCAGGTCGCCGCCCGAAGTGACGAGGTTCCTGAACGCGGCCGAAGTGCCGGCGTCGATCTGGATTCCGGTGGTGGCGTCGCCGTCAACAAATGAAACGGCCTGTGTGGCGTCGATGTCCAGCAGGGTTCCGGCGCTGAAAAATCCCGTGCCGGTGACAGATCCGTTCGTCGCATTGAGACGGAGCAGGGTGCCCGCCGTGGCCGAACCGATATCGATCGACGTCGCGGTGACCTGGGTCGCCAGGCCGCTCGAAGCCGATTGAACATTGGCGGCGCCGGCAGCGGTCGCGGTGATGTCGGTCTTGGCGGAAAGCTGACCTGTCGTCAGATCGCCGCCGACCGCGTTCAGCGAAACCGAACTGGAAAGCGACGCCGTGTCCGCCACGGTGATTGCGCCGGCGGTGATCGAGACTGCGCCGATCGCGCCTACGCCGCCCACGTCAACGCTCGTCGGAAGCACCGCTCCGCCGATCGTGAGCGAGGTGTTGCCGGTGACGTTGCCGCCGGCGATGGCACCCGCGCCGTCCAGCGTGACGACATTGCCGTCGATCGAGCCGAAAGCAATTCCGCCCGCGGCGTCGAAGTCGACAAGGCCGCCGGCTTTGATGGGGCCAGTGCCGGTGATGTCGCCCGTGGTCGCCTGCACGGTCAGATCCTGCGCCACATTGGCGCGGTCGATCTCGACCGAAGTGCCGCGCACGACGGCCGAGGAGCCGGCCAGCGCATTCACCGAGGCGCCGAGCGATACCGCGCCTGCGCCGGTCACCGAGATCGAGCTGGCTGCTCCGACCAGGCCGATGTTCAAGCCGCCACCGGCGTTCACGCTCACCGAATCGCCGGCAGAGGATAGTGCATTGGTCAGCGTCACATCGCCGCCGGCAATGACGATCACGCGGCCACCGCCTAGGCTTCCCGCCGGCGCGTCGTTGGTCGCCGTGACGCCCGATACATTCCCGCCCGCGTTGATCGTCAGGTCGCCGCCCGAATTGGTGATCGCGGCGAACGACACGTCGGTGCCCGCGGTGGCGGTGAACCCTGTCTTCGAGTCCGCGCTGAAGAGCGAGATGGCCTGTGCCGCGTTCAGGTCCATCGACCCGCCCGCGTACAGGCCGAGGATGCCGGTGATGTTCCCCGCGGTGGCGTTCAGCGTCAGGTCGGTGCCGGCCGCGAGCTGTTCGTACTGGATATCGCGCGCGGTGATCGAGAGCGCGCCGCCGCTTTCGATGTCGGTCGCTGCGTGCGCGTAGAAGTCCTGCGCCGCCGTCGCGGTGAAGTTGCCGCCGGTGCTGATCGAAATCGCGCCGGCGGTGTTGAAGGTGTGGACGAGGTCGATGTAGCCGTCGGTCGTCAGGGTGGTGTTACCGCCGACAGACAGACGCCCGTCGCCGGAAAAGGCGAAGTTGATATCCCCGGTGACATCGACCGCCATGTCGCCGGTCACGGTGATCGGGCCACTGTCGCCGCTCATCGTGAACGCTGGAGTGGCGAGCGCCTGCGAGCCCAGCGCGGTGGCAGTGAGCGAGCCAAGGGTGATCAGCCCGGCCGGATCGACCGAGCTGTCCGTGATCGTGATCGTCCCGCCGGTGGTGGGCACGCTGAGGTCGCCGCCGCCGCCAAAGCCGCTGGCGTCGATCGTCGTGTTGCCGAGCGTGATGATCCCCGGGCTGCCCTCGAGTGCAAGCAAGGAAACCGCACCGCCCGCGCCGACGCCATTGCCGCCATTCGGCGCGAACAGGCCCGAACCGTAGCTGTAGCCGCCCTGGCCGCCGGCCCCGCCGGTGCCGCTGGCCGTGAGGTCGATGTCGCCGCCGGTAATCGCCCCGCCATGGCCGATGAGGGTGAGCGAACCGCCGAAGCCCGTGCCGCCGTTGCCGCCGGCCCCGCCGACCGCGCCGTACACCCCGTCGGCGTATCCGCCCGTGCCGCCCGCGCCGCCATTGCCGCCGGTGCCGTTCGCGGTCAGGGAGCTGACGAAACCCGTCAAGTCGAGGGTCGCGCCTTCGCGCGAGGCGAGCGTCAGGTTGCCGCCGGTCCCATCGCCGCCCGCGCCGCCCGCGCCGCCGCTGAAGTAACCGTAGCTGCCCGCCGCGCCCGCGCCGCCGATGCCGCTGACGTCGAGCGTGAGCCCGCTGACCGGCGGCAGCGTGGTGCCCGCGCCCGTCAATTCGAGCGTGACGTTGCCGCCAATGCCCGCGCCGCCCGTGCTCCCGTCGCCGCCGTAGCTCGAATAGCTGTAAGTCTTTCCTCCGGTGCCGCCCGTGCCGGTGGCGGTGAGCGACAGCGTGTTAAGGCCGACCAGGGTCTGCGAAGCGGAAACCGTGATCGTGCCGCCTTGGGCCACTCCTCCGACACCTGCCGCGAAGCCGGATGTGGCGAAGCCGCCGTCGCCGCCCAAAGCGTCGGCAACGATCGTCAGGTCCTGTACTGGAGTGCTGGACGCGCTGGTGAAGGTCACCGTTCCGCCGGTGCCGCTACCGCCATTGCCGCCCGGGCCCGAGGCTTCCCCCACGAACGCGTTCGCCGACCCGCCCTGCGCGCCGGCGTCGATGAAGATCGACAATGCGGTCGAGCCGTCGTTGTTGCTCAGCAGGTCGAAATTGACCGTGCCCCCGGTCGCGCTCCGGCCGTCGAGCCCCGATCCGCCGAAGCCGCCGGTCCCGCCTTGCGCGTAAGCCGCGACATTGACGGTGACGCTGCCGCTCGAGTCCGTCAGCCCCTCACCGCCGAGCGACACGTTGACGGTGCCGCCGAAGCCGTCGCCGCCGACAGAGAGCGGCGGTGCGTCGAACAGCGGAGAGAACCCGGTGAAGCCGCCCAGGCCGAGCGCGCTGAGGCTGATGGTCGCGGCATCGATCTGTCCGGTCGTCCCGCCAGTGGTCAGCGACACGATACCGCCCGTGCCGGCGCCGCGCGTGTTGGTGTCGCCGCCGTTGAAGGCGCCCGCGGTGCCGTTCGCGAGAAGCGAGACGCCGGTCGTGGTCAGCGATCCGTCGATCACCGAGAGGGTGGCCGCGCCGCCGGTGCCCGCGCCGGTATCGAGCCCCGATCCGCCAACCGCGGAGGCCGACAGGGCTACCGAGCCGGTGACACTCGTATCGGCGCTGGCGATAGACAGCGAGGCCGCGCCGCCGGTCGCCGCGCTGCCGTACTGGCCATAGCCGCTGTACGCATCGGCGCCGATCGTGAGATCGCCCGCGACGGTGAACGAAGGCGCGCCATGCGAGCCTTGCCCGCCGAAGCTCACCTCCGCCGTGCCGCCGGTCGCGCCGCCGCCTGCGCCGAACGTCGTGTCGCCGCCGGTCGCACCGGCGCTGATCAGCACCGACCCGGCGATCGAGAAGGTCTCGGTGTCGCGTTCGAGATCGAGCTTGGCGAGTCCTCCGGTCGCGGCACCGCCGTCTCCCGTATAGCCAACTCCGCCCAGCGCGTCGGCGTGGATCGCCAGATTCCCGCTGACGGTCAGGCTACCGCCATCCACATCGGTTATGGCGTCGTCGAGAAATGCCCCGCCCGCCTGCGCCGCGCCCCCGGCTTCGCCCGAGCCGCCGGTGGCCGAGGAGTCGATCCGCAAGTTGGCGAGGCTGATCGTGTCACCATCGATCAGGTGAACGCCGACCGACGCGCCTCCTGTCCCCGAGCCGCCGACCCCGCCCTGACCGAATGGTGCCGAGGAGGTAGCCCCATCGCCTCCGACACCGCCAGCGAGCACCGTCAGATCGCCGATGTTGATCGGATAATCGGGAGCGATCCCCGATTGGCCCAGGGTCAGCGAGACGCTCGCGCCTGCGCCAGCACCGCCGGCGCCGCCTGCCGACGTCCCGTCACCGCCGAACCCGCCGGTCCCCCGCGCGGCGCCGGTGACGTTGCCGGCGGCGAACTTGTTGCCAAGCCGCGCGTCGACCGTGCCCGCGGCCGCCCCGCCGCCGGTTCCGCCGATGGTACCGGCGCCGCCAATCCCACCGGAGGCAGCACTGCTGATCGAGAGGTTGCCGAGCGGGGCGACCAGGTCGTTCCCGCTAAGGCCGAAATCTATGGTACCGCCGGTCGCGCCCCCGCCGGCGCCCCCGGCGACGACGTAAGACCCGCTCCCATCGATCCCGCTGCCGCCCTGCCCGCCAGTGCCGGACGCATCGACCGATATGTCGCCGGCGAGCGCGCCACTGATGAGGAGCACATCGATCGTCCCGCCGCTGCCCGCGCCGCCGCCAAACGCATCCGCGAAGTCGCTGACGTCGCTGCCTGCGCCGCCGATTCCCTTCGCGCTGAAAGTGGCCCCGTTGAAGGACAAGTACGAACCGGAACCGGGCGTGCCGCCTGC
>JBQCFR010000175.1:0-15684 GCA_051958885.1 Tsuneonella sp. | reverse complement strand
CTGCCGCCTTGCGGCACCTCTACGCGGCGCTGCGGCCGGGCGGCGTGCTGCTGGCGACCGTTCCCGGCGTATCCTCCATCGACCCCGGCGAATGGGGCGAGACGTGGTTCTGGTCGCTTACCGCTGCCTCCGCTCAGCGGTTGTTCGGCGATGTGTTCGACCGGGAGAGCGTCGAGATCGCGGCAGAGGGAAATGCTTTTGCCGCGACCTGCTTCCTGCAAGGGGTGGCGCTCGAGGACATCGAGCCATCGCGCCTTCGTCATTTCGATCCGTCCTCTCCGCTCGTGATCACCGTCCGGGCGCGCAAGCACGATGCGGCCTGAGGCCTTGCGCGCTGCAGCCCGCGGAGCCCGGCGCGCATGGCGGCGGCTGACCTCCAGGCCCGGCAGTGCGCCAATCATTCTGATGTATCACCGGGTAGCGGCGCCTACGTTCGACCCATGGGGTCTCGCCGTCAGCCCCGGCCGGTTCCGCGAACAAATGGCAATGCTTGCCGCCGAACGCGCAGTGATCCCGCTCGATACTCTGGCCGACGCCCTCGGATCCGGCCCTGCGCCGCGGTTCGCGACCGCCATCACTTTCGACGACGGCTACCGCGACAACCTGACGACGGCCGCTCCCATCCTTGCCGAATTTGGCCTGCCCGCGACGATGTTCGTCAGCACGGGTCATATCGATTCGGGGCGGCCGTTCTGGTGGGACGAATTGGCGGCCGTGGTTCCGGACCCGCAGGAGCAGCGCCGCGAATGGCAGCGGCTGGCGGCATTGCCCCGCAATGCGCGCACCGCCGAGCTCGATGCTCTGCGTCGCCGCAATCCGGCCGCCCCGAGAAGCGAAGCTCTGACGGCGGGCGCGGACATGCTGCGTGAATGCGCGGGGTCTCCGCTCACGGTCGGCTGCCATGCCCACTCGCACGAGCCGCTGACCGCGCTGCCGCTCGCCGAGCGCGGCGACGAAATCGCCGGGTCACGCGCCGAGCTGTCGGCCATCCTCGGAACACCGCCCGCGGGCTTCGCCTATCCGCACGGTGCGTGGGATGCGCAGACCGCGCGTCTCGTCGCCGAAGCCGGGTTCGCCTGGGCCGTCGGGGTCGAGAACCGCGCCGTCCCCCGCGGGGCGAACCGCTATGCGCTGCCGCGGCTCACCGTCGGCGACTGGAGCGCGGCGCGTCTGCGGCAGGAGATTCGCGCCGCCGGGGCCTAGTTGCCGCTGGTGGCGTTCTTGGGCACCGAGAACGTCCCGCTGACCCGCCCGCCCGAGCTGCTCGTGGTCACACCGGTCACCGACGACGAGCCGGAGGCGCGGCCATCGACGCTCGAGATGCCCGAGTTGAGGTCGATCACGAGGCGCCCGCCGTTCAGCGTATCGCCGCCGCGGTTGAGGTGAACGTTGCCCGCCATCGTGTTGATGCGGCGGTTGAAGTCTTACACGGCGACGTCGCCGACCGCGCGCTCGTTCCCGCGGGTCACGGTGACGCCGCCCGTCGCCATGATCCGCTGAATCTTGAGACTGCCGGCATCGTTGTAGTTCACCAGCGTGCGTGCCGCCGAAAGGTGGAGGTCGGCCTGCGAGATGGCCACGTTGCCCGACAGGATCACTCGGTTCTGCTTGTCCTGCAGCTCGATCCGATCGGCCGCATAATTGACCGGCGCGTTCGAGTTGAACCCGGCGATTGCCTGCGCGCCGGCGTGGATGCCCGCCATTGCCGCGCAGGTGAGGATAAAGGCGGCGGCAGCGTTGCGCAGCGCGGTAGGAACAACGTCTCGCATCAGGGCATCCTCAACTTGCCGGGAGTCATGTGCAGCCTGGCGTGGCCATCGAGCATCACGGTGCGGGCATCGAGATCGGCGACCAGCCGGTCGGCCGAGAACGTCCCCGCCGGCACCGCGCCGTCGATGCCGCCGGTGCCGACCATGCGGCGGGCGGGAAGATTTATCGAAACGTCGCGCGCGGTCATCGAATAGCCATCCGCCGCGGTCAACTGGACGGGCCCGATGACCGACATGATCTGGTCGCGGATCGCATAGACCCCCGCCTGCGCGGCGAGCTTGGCGGGGCCGTCGGGCAGCAGAATGCGCGCAACCAGGTCGGTCATGCGCACCAGGCCTTCCTGGCTGGACCGCTGCACGGCGTTGCCTGCCGTCAGTGAGAACGGGCGCCCCTTATCGTCGGCGCCGCGGTACATCGCATGGTCGACCCGCAAACGGTCGCTCACTAAGGCAACCTTGTTGCGGTCGAGCAGGAAGCTGACCTCGCCGCGCGGACTGAGCGGGGTGATCACCATCAGCGCCGCGATCACGCCCACCGCCATCGGCAGCACCTTCGCGAGAAAGCCGACCAGCTTGTCGTGCGACCCGCCGGGCGCGGCGAAGTGCTGCCGCGCGCTGCGCAGCTCCTTTGCCTGCTGGGTTTCGATTCGCCGCTTGATGACCATGCTTACCGGGCTGAAGGCTGCCGCCTCAATCGTGGCTGAATATGTCTTTGTCTGCCCAGCCGGCAAGATCGAGCCGCGCGCGGGTGGGCAGAAAATCGAAGCACGCCTGCGCAATCTCTGTGCGCTGCTCGCGCTCGAGCCGTTCGCTGAGCACCTCGCGCAAGCGGTGGAGATAGCGCACGTCCGAGGCCGCATACTCGCGCTGCGCGTCGGTGAGATCGGGTGCGCCCCAGTCGCTCAGCTGCTGCTGCTTGGAGATGTCCGCCGCGAGCAGTTCGGAAACAAGGTTCTTGAGCCCGTGGCGGTCGGTGTAGGTGCGGGTGAGCTTGCTGGCGATCTTGGTGCAGAACACCGGCGCGGCTTCGAAACCGCGATAGAACAGGATCGCCGCCAGATCGAAGCGAGCATAGTGGTAGAGCTTGAGTCGGTTGGGATCGCCCAGCAGCGCCTTCAGGTTCGGCGCGTCGTAACTGCTCCCGGGCCCGAAGCGCACGAGATGCTCGTCCCCGTGGCCGTCGCTAAGCTGCACGACGCAGAGCCGGTCGCGGTGAGTGACGAGACCCATCGTCTCGGTATCGACGGCGAGCGGCCCGTCGGCGAACGCAAGATCTGCGGGAAGGTCTTCCTGGTGGAAATGTACTGTCATTGCGGTCAGCGCCTTAGGCGCATCGGGGATATAGGGAAAGGGCTGCTGGCTGCTCCCCGGCCCGCCGTCTAAGCCGTGTCGATGGGTATTGAGTCGGTCCCTGCGAGCTGGCGCGCGGTGCTTCAGCCGGTGCTCGCGGCGCCCGAGATGCAGCGGCTCGCCGGCTGGCTGTGTGCCGAGGAAGGCGCCGGAAAGACCATCTACCCGCCGCGCGGTTGCCGGCTCAAGGCGCTCGAGCTGACCCCGCTCGGCAGCGTGCGCGTGGTGAGTCTCGGCCAGGATCCCTACCACGGGCCTGAGCAGGCGATGGGCCTTTGCTTCTCGGTTCCAGAGGGAGTTCGCGCACCGCCGAGCCTCGTCAACGTGTTCAAGGAGCTTGCCGCCGACTGCGGGATGGCTGCGCCTGCGCACGGCGACCTGACCGGTTGGGCACGGCAGGGCGTGCTGCTGCTCAACAGCAGCCTGACGGTGGAGGCCGGCAAGGCCGGAAGCCATGCCGGGCGCGGGTGGGAGGCGATGACCGACGCGTGCGTCGCCGCGGTCGCCGAGCGGCCGGAACCGAGCGTGTTCGTGCTCTGGGGCAGCCATGCCCAGGCCAAGGCCGCGCGCATTCCCGCGTTGCAGGGCAATACGCGCCATCTCGTGCTGAGCGGTCCGCACCCGAGCCCGCTGTCGGCGTACCGCGGCTTCTTCGGCTCGCGCCCGTTCAGCCGGGCCAACGCATTCCTGAACGCCAGCGGGCGCGGCACGATCGACTGGCGTCTGTGATCGCCCGGCAAATGCCGTAGCGTCAAATCCGCACGCGCCAGTCACCATTCGTCATTTGATTCGCGGGTCCGACGGTGTACCATTTGCCTCTGGCGCGATGACCACGGGTCGCGGCAAGCGTCGACATAAAAGGATTGCCTTTGCATGGACTTGGCATTCCCCTTTGGGCAGGGTAGCTCTCGGGCTCGATCGCGCGGAAGCCGGATCCAACCGGCTCCACACCGGAGGGGAGTTTATGTCCGAGAAGGAAGGGCCGCATCGCCGGCCCGGTATTCGCACGCGCGACTTGGTAGCGCTGGCATGCGTGATCATTGCCGCTGCGGCGGCGCTGGCCATGACAATCGTCAAGCTGAACCTTTGAGACATCAACGAGCGGGGAACCGCTCTTGAGCGGCGAGGACGGCCCGCCCCAGCAACGCGGCGGGATGCGCGTTCCGGTCAGCATCGTGTGCGACGTGCGGGTGGCGCACGGCGCCTGGCAGCGCGTCGTGCTTGAGGACATGTCGCCCGAGGGATTCAAGGTCCGCGACACCGCACGCGCGCGGATCGGCGAAGACGTGTGGATCCGCGTGCCACCGCTCGCTCCGCTGCTCGCCGAGGTACGCTGGACCGAGCACAAGGTGTTCGGTTGCATGTTCCGCCAGCCGCTCGCCATCTACGTTTTCGATCACCTGGTGCAGAGCGCGCAGCGCCTCTGATCGCGCGCGCCTGGGCGGCCGGTTCATCTTGCATTCGCAGCCAGGCGGCTAGCGCGGCGGGAATGATCCTTCACCGCCGCCAGTTCCTTGCCGGAGGCGCCGCGCTCTGGGCGGCAAGCGGCGCGCGCGGGCAGGTGCCGGTTGCGACGCCCGAGCAATTCGGCGCCGTCGGCGACCTCGACGGGAACCGCGGCACCGACGACACGCTGGCGTTCCGCCGGCTCGGCCATTGGCTAAGCTCCACGGGCGGGCGGGCGCTGGTGACCCGCCGGCACCGCATCACCGTGGGCTTTACGCTGTTCGGCGGCACCCTGAGCTTCGCCGACACCGGACTTATCCGCAACACGATCGTGCGTCCGCGCGCACCTTGGGATGGCACCTGCCTGTTCGCTGGCACCTATTTCGGCGTCACCGGTCCGGGGAGCCTCAACGGCGAGGCGCCGCTCGCGATCGAGCCGATGGCGGCCGGCGCCGATCGGTTCCGCGTGCGCGGCGGCGCGGTCCCCCCGCGCTTCGCCGTGGGCGCTCTGGTGTACTTGAAGGACGGCCGGCGCATCCCCGGCGCCGCGCACGACTTCCGGCTGGCGGCGCACATCGCGCGCATCGCCGCGGTGGACGGCGACACCGTCGTGCTCCGCGAGCCGAGCCCGGTGGCGATCGGGGGTGGTGCCAATGCGCTGGCGACTGCCTTGGTGGCCAGCGATGCCCTGCCGCTGCACCCCGCGCTTGGCGTGCCGGCGCCCTACACCCGCATGGCGCGCGGTGTCAGGATCGAGAACGGCGCGTTCGAAAGCGCGGCAAACGAGGTGGGCAAGAGCCAGACGGTCCACATCGCCTGCGCCGACAGCGCGTTCGATTTCCGCTGGCTCGCGGGCAGCGCCTGTCTCGGCATCAACCCGTGCAGCGACACCGCGATCACGGTCCGCGATGCGGAGTTCTCCAGCGTGCTCTACGAGCTCGCCTACTTCCACGCCCGCGTGAGCGGCTCGGCGGTGCGCGGGCGCCGCATCGCGCGCGGACCCGCGGGCGGAGTGCCGCCAGTTTCCATTACCGAATACGGCCATTCGGTGGCGATCGACCAGGTGGACGTGACCGACCTCGCGGTGCCCGGCGACCACGGCCGCCCGACTATCGCCATCGCCACGCCGCTGACGACGCTCGGCGAGTGCCGCGTCGCCGGGGCGAGCGGGGCGGCGGCGTCGATCACCGCGGCGGCGGTGGGAACGCGGATCGGCAGCCTCGATATCGATGGCGGACGCGGCAACGGACTCATCGTGGGGGCTGACCACGTGAGCATCGAGCGCGCCCGCATCTCCGCGCGCAGCAATGGGGTCCCGGTCCTGCTCACCGCCGAAGCGGGGGCGGACGTACGGCTGGGGACGCTCGATCTCGCGCCGGGCGAGAGCGTGCGTGACCTGCGCCGGCGACAGGCTGCAGTCGCTCAGTAGATCGTGTAGCCGCCGTCGATGACGATGCTGTCGCCGGTGTGGAAGCGGCTCGCATCCGACGCGAAGTAGACCGCGATCCCGGAAAAGTCCTCGCGCTCGCCCCATCGGCGCATCGGCACGCGTCCGATCGCCTTGCGATTGAACGTGTCCCACGCCTGCAGCCGCTCGGTCATCTCGGTCGCGGTCCAGCCGGCGAGCACCGCGTTGGCGCGGATGCCGTGGCGGGCGAGTTCGACTGCGGTCCCGCGCACCAGCCCGAGCACCCCGGTCTTAGCCGCGGCATAGGCCTGGTTGGCGGGCGCGCCGTGGATGGCGGAGGTCGAGCTGGTGACCAGCAGCGATCCACCCGGATCGCCCGCTTCGGCGCGCGCGACCATGTGCTTGGCGGCCTCGCGAAAGCACCAGAACACCGCGTCGAGATTGACCGTGGTCACCCGCCGCCAATTCTCGGTCGTCTGCTCGATCAGCGGCGCACCGCCGCCGACCCCGGCGTTGGCGATGCAGCAATCGATCCGCCCGAGCCGGGAAAGCGTCTCCGCCATCGCGTCGACCACCGCCTGCTCGTCGGCCACATCGACCTCCAGCGCCTCGACCGTGCCGCCGTGGGCCAGGAGCTGCTTGCGCACCGCCGCGTTGCGGTCCGCGCGGCGGCCCCAGATCGCCACCGATGCGCCGGCGGCGGCCAGCCCTTCCGCCATGCCGAGGCCGATGCCCGAATTGCCGCCGGTGACGACCGCGACTTTGCCGGTGAGATCGAAGGGTTGAAATGCCATGCAGTGCGTCTCCTCTCGCCGGCCTACTCAAAGGCAGCGGCGGAGCGATTGCAAGCCGCATGGTTTGCAGGCAACGGGCGAGACCATGACCGACCTCGTCCTCTGCGCCATCGCCGACGGTATCGCCACCGTCACGCTCAACCGCCCCGAGGCGATGAATGCGCTGTCGAAGGCGCTGCGCCACCGCCTGTGGGAGGTGATGCGCGATCTCGACGCCGATGACGATGTGCGCGCGGTGATCCTCACCGGCGCCGGCACCCGCGCGTTCACCGCGGGGCTCGATCTCAAGGAACTCGGCTCGCAGGAGGGCGCACTCGGCGCGGCCAATGCCGAAGGCGCGGACGAAAACCCGGTGAAGGCGATCGAGGCCTGCCGCAAGCCGGTGATCGGGGCGATCAACGGGGTCGCGATCACCGGTGGGTTCGAGGTCGCGCTGGCCTGCGACGTGCTGATCGCCAGCACCAACGCTCGCTTCGCCGACACGCACGCGCGCGTCGGCGTGGTGCCGGGCTGGGGCCTCTCGCAGAAACTGAGCCGCATGATCGGGATCAGCCGCGCCAAGGAGCTGAGCTTCACCGGCAACTTCATCGACGCCGCCACGGCCGAACGCTGGGGCTTGGTAAACCGCGTGGTCGGGCCCGAGGCGCTGCTGCCGGAGGCGCGCCGGCTGGCGGCCGACATGGCGAGCATCGATCCCGCGTTCCTCGCCGCTTACAAGGCGCTGATCGACGATGGGTACGCCGCGAGCTTCGGCGAGGGCATGGCGATCGAGCACACGCGCTCGAAAGCCGCCAACAGCGCGCTGCGCCCGGAGGAAGTCGAAGCCCGCCGCGCCGCCGTCCAGGCGCGGGGACGAACGCAGGGCTAGACGCTTTAGGCTAGCGCGGCAGCTCGCTGCCCCCCATCAGCGCCTCGTCGACGCTGCGGGCGCACTGGCGGCCTTCGCGAATCGCCCAGACGACGAGGCTCTGGCCGCGGCGCATGTCGCCGCAGGCGAAGACATTGTCCTCGCTGGTGGCGTAGGCGCGGGTGTCCGCGGCGACGTTGCCGCGCGCGTCGAGCGCAACGCCTGCCTGGTCGAGCAGCCCGGCCTTGCGCGGGCCGACGAAGCCCATCGCCAGCAGGATCAGGTCGGCGGGGATGGTGAACTCGCTCCCGGGCACTTCCTGCATCCGCCCGCCGGCCCATTCGACGCGCACGCATTCGAGGCCCGTCACCTGCCCGTCCTCACCCGCGACGCGCTTGGTCAGCACCGCCCAGTCGCGGTCTGCGCCTTCCTCGTGACTCGACGAGGTGCGCAGTTTGAGCGGCCAGTGCGGCCAGGTCAGCGCCTTGTCTTCCGTCTCCGGCGGGCGCGGCATGATCTCGAGCTGGACGACGCTGGCGGCGCCCTGGCGGTTGCTGGTGCCGACGCAATCGGATCCGGTGTCCCCGCCGCCGATCACCACCACCCGCTTGCCGGTCGCCACCAGCGAGCCGCGCGGCGCGGCGCGCACTTCATCGTCGCCCGCGTTACGCTTGTTCTGCTGGGTGAGGAACTCCATCGCCAGCCGCACGCCGGGACGCTCGGCGCCCGGACTCATCAGCACGCGGGGGTCCTCCGCGCCGCCGGCGAGCACGACCGCGTCGAAGTTCTCCTTCAATGAGGCGAACGAGACGTCGACGCCGACTTCGGTCGAGGTGCGGAAGGTCACCCCTTCGGCCTCCATCTGCACCGCGCGGCGGTTGATGAGGTGCTTCTCCATCTTGAAGTCGGGGATGCCGTAGCGGAGCAGCCCACCGACCCGGTCGTTGTTATCGAACAAGGTCACCGAGTGTCCGACGCGCGCGAGCTGTTGCGCGCAGGCGAGACCCGCCGGGCCCGAGCCGACCACCGCCACGCGCCTGCCGGTCTTCGCCTCGGGCGGCTCGGGCCGCACCCAGCCTTCCTGCCATCCGCGGTCGACGATCGCGCACTCGATACTCTTGATGGTCACCGGCTGGTCGATGATGTTGAGCGTGCACGCCGCCTCGCACGGCGCGGGGCAGATTCGGCCGGTGAACTCTGGGAAGTTGTTGGTCGAGTGCAAATTGTCGAGCGCGTTCTTCCAGTCGCTCTCGTAGACCAGGTGGTTCCAGTCCGGGATCTGGTTGTTCACCGGGCAGCCGTTATGACAGTACGGGATGCCGCAGTTCATGCACCGCGCCGCCTGGAGCTTCAGGTCCGGCTCGGCGTGCGGGATCGCGAACTCCTTGTAATGACGCACGCGCTCCTTCGGGTCCGCGTAACTGCGGTCCTTGCGCGCGTATTCGAGGAAGCCGGTTTCCTTGCCCATTACTCTGCCGCCACGCTTTGCGCTTCTTCGCGCTCGGCTTCGAGCTGGCGCAGCGCGCGGGAGTAGTCGCGCGGCATGACCTTGACGAAGCGCGAAAGCGCGGTGTCCCAGTTGTCGAGGATTTCGGCCGCGCGCGCGCTGCCGGTGTGGAGCTTGTGCCGCTCGATCAGCACCCGCAGCCGGTCCGCATCGTGGCGCAGCGGATCGCCCATGCCCATGTCGTCGACCGAGCGCGCGCGCTGCTGCGGTCGGCCGGTTCCCTCGTCCTCGTCGGGAGTTGCCGCTACGGGTTCGAGATCGACTTGCGCCATGTTGCACAGCTTCGCGAACGCGCCGTCTTCGTCATAGACGTAGGCGATGCCGCCGCTCATGCCCGCGGCAAAGTTGCGCCCGGTCTTGCCGAGCACGCAGACGACCCCGCCGGTCATGTATTCGCAGCCGTGATCGCCGCAGCCTTCGACCACCGCGACCGCGCCCGAGTTGCGCACCGCGAACCGCTCGCCGGCCACGCCGCCGAGATAGGCCTCGCCCGAGATCGCGCCGTAAAGCACTGTATTGCCGACGATGATGTTCTGTCGCGGGTTGCGTCCGACACCCTCCGGCTGGCGAACCACGATGCGGCCGCCGGAGAGCCCCTTGCCGACGTAATCGTTGGCGTCGCCGGTCAGGCGCAGGGTAATGCCATGGGCGAGCCAGGCGCCGAAGCTCTGGCCGGCGACGCCGGTGAACTCGATGCGGATCGTCTCGGGCGGGAGCCCCGCGTGGCCGTGGCGGCGGGCGATCTCGCCCGACAGCATCGCCCCGGTGGCGCGATTGGCGTTGCGAATGAAGCGCTCGATCCGGACCGGAACACCCTGTTCAACCGCTGCCGAACACGCATCGATCAGCTCGACGTCCATCGAGGTGCCGAGCCCGTGATCCTGCTCCTGCGAATGGAACACGGTGTGCCCGGCGACGGGCTCGACGCGGTGAAGCAGCCGCGACAGGTCGATGCCTTGCGCCTTCCAGTGCCTCGTCGCGCGCGCCGTGTCGATGCGGTCCACCCGGCCGATCATCTCCTCGACCGTGCGAAAGCCCATCGCGGCCATGATCTGCCGCAGCTCCTCGGCGACGAAGAAGAAGTAGTTGATGACGTGCTCGGGGGTGCCGGTGAAGCGCTTGCGCAGCACCGGGTCCTGCGTCGCCACGCCGACCGGGCAGGTGTTGAGGTGGCACTTCCTCATCATGATGCACCCGGCCGCGATCAGAGGCGCGGTGGCGAAGCCGAACTCGTCCGCGCCGAGCAGCGCACCGATCGCCACGTCGCGCCCCGTGCGCAGCCCGCCGTCGACCTGCACCGCGATCCGGCTGCGCAAGTCGTTGAGGATCAGCGTCTGCTGCGTCTCGGCCAGCCCGATCTCCCACGGGCTCCCCGCGTGCGTGAGGCTGGTCAGCGGCGAGGCGCCGGTGCCGCCTTCGTAGCCCGAGATAGTGACGTGGTCCGCCTTGCACTTGGACACACCCGCGGCGACTGTGCCGACGCCGACCTCGCTCACCAGCTTGACCGAGATGCGCGCCTGCCGGTTCACGTTCTTGAGATCGTGGATGAGCTGCGCGAGGTCCTCGATCGAGTAGATGTCGTGGTGCGGCGGGGGCGAGATCAGGCCTACGCCCGGCGTCGCGTGGCGCACCGCGCCTATCGTCTTGTCGACCTTGTGCCCCGGCAGCTGGCCGCCTTCGCCGGGCTTGGCGCCCTGCGCCATCTTGATCTGAATGTCGTCCGAATTGACGAGATATTCGGTGGTCACGCCGAACCGGCCGGAGGCGACCTGCTTGATCCGGCTGCGCATCGAATCGCCGTTCGCGAGCGGCACGAAGCGGTCGGCTTCCTCGCCGCCTTCGCCGGTGTTCGAACGCCCGCCGATGCGGTTCATCGCCACCGCAAGCGTCGTGTGCGCCTCGCGGCTGATCGAGCCGTAGCTCATCGCGCCGGTGGCGAAACGCTTGACGATCTCCGCCGCGGGCTCGACCTCCTCGAGCGGCACCGGCGTCTCGGCGAGCTTGAGCTCCATCAGCCCGCGGATCGTCAGCAGCCGCTCGGACTGCTCGTTGATCTCGCGCGCGAACTCTTCGTAGTTGGCCGCATTATTGCCGCGCACCGCGTGCTGCAGGTTTGACACCGTGCCCGGCGTCCACGCGTGCTCTTCGCCGCGAATGCGGTACTGGTAGATGCCGCCGACATCGAGCATGTGCTCGAACACCGGGTTGTCGCCGTGCGCGACCGCGTGGCGGCGCACCGCCTCCTCGGCGATCTCGGCGAGGCCGACACCCTCGATGGTCGTCGCGGTGCCGGTGAAGTACTTGTCGACGAACGCGCGCGACAGGCCGACCGCGTCGAAGATCTGCGCCCCGCAATAGGACTGATAGGTCGAGATGCCCATCTTGGACATGACCTTGAGGATGCCCTTGCCGACCGCCTTGGTGTAATTCTTGCGAACCTCCTCGGGGCCGAGGTGCGGCAGCTTCTCGGCGCGGATCTGCTCAAGCGTCTCGAACGCGAGGTAGGGATTGATCGCCTCCGCGCCGTAGCCCGCGAGCGCGCAGAAATGGTGCACCTCGCGCGCCTCACCGGTCTCGACCACCAGCCCGGTCTGCATCCGCAGCCCTTGGCGCACGAGGTGATGGTGCACCGCGGCGGTGGCGAGAAGCGCGGGCATCGCCACCCGGTCCGCGCCCATCGCCCGGTCGGACAGCACGAGGATGTTGTGATCCTGCAGCACCGCCTCGGTCGCCGCCCAGCACATCTCCTTGATGGCGAGCTCGATCCCATCGACGCCCGCGGCGGCGTCCCAGGTGATATCGATCGTCTCGCAGCGGAACGCGCCGTCGAGCGCGGCCTCGACCGAGCGGATCTTGGCGAGGTCCTCGTTGGTGAGGATCGGCTGGCTCACTTCCAGCCGCTTGTGCGTGCCGGCGTCGTGGCCGAGCAGGTTGGGGCGCGGGCCGACCATCGAGGTCAGGCTCATCACCAGCTCCTCGCGGATCGGGTCGATCGGCGGGTTGGTGACCTGCGCGAAGTTCTGCTTGAAATAATCGTAGAGCAGCCGCGGGCGGTCCGAGAGCACGGCGATCGGCGTATCGGCGCCCATCGAGCCGATCGGATCGTCGCCGAGCTGCGCCATCGGCTCGAGGAACTTGGTGACGTCCTCCTGCGTGTAACCGAACGCCTGCTGGCGATCGAGCAGGCTGCTCGTCGACCGCGGCACGTGCGCCAGCTCGGGCTCGATATGGCCCAGGTCCTCGAGCTTGTACTGCGCCTTGTCGAGCCACTCGGCAGAGGGGTGATCGTCGGCGAGGCTGGCTTTCAGCTCCTCGTCCTCGATGATGCGGCCCTGCTCGAGGTCGATCAGCAGCATCTTGCCCGGTTGCAGCCGCCACTTGCGGACGATGTCCTCTTCGGCGAACGGCAGCACGCCGCTCTCGCTGGCGAGGCACACCAAATCGCCCTCGGTCACGCAGTAGCGGGCCGGGCGCAGGCCGTTGCGGTCAAGCGTCGCGCCGATCTGCCGCCCGTCGGTGAAGGCCACCGCCGCCGGCCCGTCCCACGGCTCCATCAGCGCGGCGTGGTATTCGTAGAATGCGCGCCGCTGCGGGTCCATCAGCGGGTCCTTCGCCCACGCTTCCGGGATCAGCATCATCATCGCGTGCGCGAGGCTGTAGCCGCCGAGCAGCAGCAGCTCCAATGCGTTGTCGAGGCAGGCGGTATCGCTCTGGCCGTGCGGGATGATCGGCCACAGCTTGTCGAGATCGGCGCCGAGCAGCGGCGATTCCATCGTCCGCCGGCGCGCGTTCATCCAGTTCACGTTGCCGCGCACAGTGTTGATCTCACCGTTGTGCGCCATGAAGCGGTAGGGGTGCGCCAGCCGCCAGCTGGGGAAAGTGTTGGTGCTGAAGCGCTGGTGGACGAGCCCCAGCGCCGAGACGCAGTCGGGGTCGCGCAAGTCGTCGTAGAAACTGCCGACCTGGTTGGCGAGCAGCAGCCCCTTGTAGACGATCGTCCGGCTCGAGAAGCTCGGGATGTAGAGATCGATCAGCGCAGGGTTGCCGTGCTTCTCGGCGAGCTTGCGCAAGGGGTTCTGCGTCTGCTTGCGGATCACGATCAGCTTGCGCTCGAACGCGTCCTGATCGGCGCAGCCGGGGCCGCGCGCGATGACGCACTGGCACATCACCGGCATCTGCGCGATGACAGCCTTGCCGAGCCCGTCGAGAGTGGTGGGAACCTCGCGCCAGCCGACCAGCCGCTGGCCTTCCTTGGCGATGAACTTCTCGAACTGCTCGGTGACGAAGCGGCGCGCCTCCTCGTCCTGCGGCATCATGCACTGGGCGACCGCGTATTCACCAGCGGGCGGCAGGTCGTGGCCGTTCTCGGCCGCCCACTTGCGGAACAGCGGATCGGGGATCTGGATCAGGATGCCCGCGCCATCGCCCAGCAGCGGGTCGGCCCCGACCGCGCCGCGGTGATCGAGATTGGCGAGAATCTCCAGCGCCTGGCTGACGATCTGGTGGCTCTTCACGCCCTTTATGTGCGCGAGGAATCCCACGCCGCACGAATCGTGTTCGTGCTGCGGATCGTACAGGCCCTGGGGCGCAGGGTAGGTCATTCGCATCCCAATCCGCACTGCGCGAAGACGCGCACCGCAATGGGCGCGCCCGGCAATGAAGCGCGACTCACAGCCGCGCTTCACGCAGCAAAATTATCGCAGGCGGCTTCCTTGCAGATTGGACCCGATTTTTGCAACCGCGAAGGCGGTTGAGCAGCCTAAAGCGGCGCTTTAGCTGCCGCCTGTCGGCGGGCCGGCTTACGCCGCGCCGCTCATTCGCTGCAGCTTCTCGAGCGCTTCGCGCAGCGAGCGCTCGGTCTCGCGCGGATCGGCGCGCATGGCAGGCGGGCGGGTGGGCATTGCCGGATCGGCAAAGTCGGGATGACTTGCGGCCTGGCCGGGCGCGGGCCCGTCGAACGGTCGGAATGGCGCCGCTTCAAACGGGGCGCGGGAGGGCCCGTCGGCGGCGGGCGAGGCGCGCCGCACGGGCTGGCCCGGGAACACCACGACCGGCTGGATGGCGTCGTCTTCGGAGTCGTCCGTCTCATCGTCGATGCGGACGAATTCGCGCGCCGCTCCGAGCGGGCTCTTCATTGCGAGGAGCGAGCCGTAGCCGCTCTCGTCGGATTCGCTGTCGGCATCGTCATGCTTCACGCGCTCGTCGGCATCGGATTCCTCCCTCGCATCGCTGGCATCTGCACGGTCGAAGGGTCGCGGAGCCATTGCGAGACTGAGGCCGAAATCGAGCGGCGGCGCGAGTTCGTCGTCCTCGTCCGCCAGTTCGAACTCGATCGGCCGCAAGGCGGCCGGGATGTCCAGCGGGGTCGCGACATCATCCTTCTGCTCATCAGCGATTGCGAAGACCGCAGGCTCCTCCGCGGC
Source organism: Tsuneonella sp. (assembly GCA_051958885.1). Classification (GTDB taxonomy): domain Bacteria; phylum Pseudomonadota; class Alphaproteobacteria; order Sphingomonadales; family Sphingomonadaceae; genus Tsuneonella. The sequence goes on along the minus strand of JBQCFR010000175.1, from coordinate 1,140 downwards.
GAGTGCCAGAGACAAGCTCGCGCCCTCCTCGCCCACACCCGTGAGCTCGGCAGGCGCGCGGTCCACTTCGGAAGCGGAGTGTCCGCGCGACGCCTTGAGCTGCGGCAGCGTGATCGGTGTTACCGCGGCCTCGGCGCGGCGCTGGAGCGACTGTGCGAAGCGCTCGACCAGTTCCACGTTTCCGAGCTCGTTCAGCGGCCGATCGCCAACGCCTTCCAGGTCTGGCGCGCACGGCGCTTCGGCGGTGGGCTTAGCAGCAGGTGCGGCAAACAGGGGCGTCGGCGCGGGATCGATCCGCGGGGCGGCGCCGGCTGGTTGGGCGGCGTCCTCGCGCACGGGTTCTCGCTCGTCGTCGATCGCGGCGACCGTTTCGCAGCGTGCATCGGGAGCAGCGGGATTGGCGGGCGCTTGCATGGCGGAGGCCGGCCGGCTGAGACCGGCCGATCCGAACAGAGGCTGTTTCGGCAGCGGCGGCTCCCCGATTTCACCCTCGAACCCGCCCAGATCGAGCGCTTCGGGATCGTAGGCTCCGGCACCCGGCAGCGGCGCGCATTCGAAGAAATCGCTGCGTCCGGTCTCTTCGGTCACTGCCAGCGGACGGCGGCGGCCCAGGCCAGCCGACCTGTCGGCTTCGTCGCCCGCATCGTCGAGGCTGTCGGACCCAAGCTCGTCGCGGGCCGAGATCGGCCGCTTCGCGCTCTCACCCCAGTCGCTGTCGCGAGCAGGGGTGGGCTGGCGGCGGCGCGGCGCGCTGATCGCTTGCGCCGCGGCGACCTTGGCAGCGAGCCACAGGCCCAGCAGCGCCCCGATACCGCCGGCGGCGAGCGCAATCGCCAGCCGGGCGGTGAGGCCGAGCGGCGGCTGCGCCGCAGGCCACACGGCGGCGATGCCGGACAGCGTCGCCGCCTTCTCCAGCAGCACCACCGGCAGCACCAGGCTGCCGATCCCGAGCAGCGCAGCGAACCACAGCGCCACGATCGCCGGAAACGCCCGATGCGAGCTGATCGGCGCCTTGCCCTTGGTCACGAAAGTACCCCGTTGCAGCGGGGGCTTCGAGCGTCCCTGCGGCTCAAGCCGCGGCGGACAGCCCCCCAGTTGCCCTGGTGGCTAACAGCAACTGGTAAACGTCCTGATAACGAC
>JBQCFR010000174.1:0-6985 GCA_051958885.1 Tsuneonella sp. | reverse complement strand
TAGCGGACGAGCGCGCTCGCGGCAAGCCGTGTGTCCACCCGCCGCGTCAGCGGTCGCGGAACTGCGGCGTGCGCTTTTCCAGGAACGCGTCCATCGCCTCGGCATGGTCCTCGGTATGGTGCGACAGCGCCTGGTAGGCGGCGGCCATCTCGAGATGAGTGGGCAGCTTCTGGTCCATCCCTTCGCGCATCAGCCGCTTGGCGAGGCGCGTGGCGTGGCCCGGGTTCGCGGCGATCGAGTGGGCGATCTCCTGCGCGCGAGGCAGCAGCCGGTCCGCCGGCAGCACTTCGCTCACCAGGCCGTATTGCAGCGCGGTGGCGGCGTCGATCGCGTCTCCGGTCAGCGCGAGCTGGTTCGCCCGCGCGAGTCCGACCACGCGCGGCAGCAGCCAGGCGCCGCCGCCGCCGGGAATGATGCCAAGCTTGACATAGCTTTCGGCGACCATCGCGCCTTCGGCGATCACGCGAATGTCGCACATCAGCGAGATGTCGAGCCCCAGCCCGATGGCGTGGCCGTTGATCGCCGCGATCACCGGCACCTCGAGGTTGTAGAAGGAATTGCCGATCGTCTGCACGGTGGTGCGGTAGGCCATCCGCTGGTCGAACGGAGAGCCGGCGAACATGCCGGTCTGCTCGCGCATCAGCTTGACGTCGCCGCCCGAGCAGAACGACTTGCCCGCGCCGGTGAGGACGATCGCGTGGACGGTGCGGTCGCGCGCCATCTCCTCGCAGAGCTCGACGAACTCGCGGCTTTGCGAGGGCTCGGTGATCGCGTTGCGCGCCTCGGGCCGGTCCATCGTGACGGTCACCACCGCCCCGTCGCGCTCGATCTTGAGGTACTTCGCCATGCGCCGCTCTCCTTTGCGCGCGGCGTTAAAGAGCCGCGCGGCGCTCTGCCACCGCGAATTTGATATTTGCCTGTCTCGGGCGGAAGCGCCAAAGGCCGGGTAGTGTTCGACAGCCTGACCCTCGCACAAATCCCGCACGAGGACGAGGCGCTGCGCCCGCGTGTGCGCGAGCTGGCGCGCGCGGCGGTGAAGGACCTCTCGCTGGCGCAGCGCGCACGCTCGTGGTCGGGGTTCGACGCGGGCTTCAGCCGCAAGCTGGGCGAGGCGGGGCTGCTCGGTCTGACGTTGCCGAAGGAATATGGCGGCGGCGGGCGCGGGCCGTTCGCGCGCTTCGTGGTGGTGGAGGAGCTGCTCGCCGCCGGCGCGCCGGTCGCCGCGCACTGGATCGCCGACCGCCAGAGCGCGCCGCTGATCCTCAACTACGGCACCGAGGAGCAGCGCCGCTTCTATATCCCGCGCATTTGCCGCGGGGAGGCGCTGTTCTGCATCGGAATGAGCGAGCCGGGCTCGGGCTCGGACCTCGCATCGGTGCGCACGCGCGCCGAACGCACCGAGAGCGGCGGGTGGCGGCTCAATGGCCAGAAGATCTGGACCACCAATTCGATGCATTCGGACTACATGATCGCGCTCGTGCGGACCTCGGCCGGACCGGACGACCGCCACGCCGGGCTGTCGCAGCTGATCGTGGATCTCAAGGCCCCCGGCGTCACCGTACGCCCGATCGAGGACCTCGCCGGCGACGCGCACTTTGCCGAGGTGTTCTTCGACAATGTCGAGCTCGGCGCCGACGCGCTGATCGGTGCGGAAGGGCAAGGCTGGGCGCAGGTCACCGCCGAACTGGCGTTCGAGCGTAGCGGGCCGGAACGCATTTATTCGAGCGTGGTGCTGCTCGACGGCTGGCTTGCGCACCTGCGCGCGGCGGGCCGCGCGGACGATGGCACCGCGGCGAAAGTAGGCGGGTTCGCGGCGCGGCTGGCGACCTTGCGCGCGATGTCGCTCGCCTGCACCGGGCGGCTCGCGGTATGCGAGAGCCCGGTGGTCGAGGCTTCGCTGGTCAAGGACCTCGGCACGAGCTTCGAGCAGGAGTTGCCGCTGGCGATTGGGGACGACCTCGCGGCGCAGCCGGAGGAGAGCCCCGACCCCGAACTCATCGCCGCGCTCGAATACGTCACGCTCGTCGCGCCGAGCTTCTCGCTGCGCGCCGGGACGCGGGAAATCCTGCGCGGGATCATCGCGCGCGGGCTGGGGCTGCGCTGATGGAACCGAACGAACTCCTCGAGCCGTTCGAGCGGATGCTCGCGCAGCTCTTCCCGCCGGAGCGGGCGCGCGCGATCGACGCCGGCGGCCATTGGGACGCCGAGCGGACCGAAGTCGAAGGCTCGGGCTTTCTCGACGCGCTGGCGCCCGCGGATGCGGGTGGGGCGGGTCTCAGCTTTGCCGCGGTCGCCCCACTGTTCATCGCGCTTGGCCGCCACGCCGCGCCGCTCGAGATCGGGCGCGCGATGATCGAGCGCGGCGCGGCCGACGCGGCGCAGCACGATGCGGCGGGCGCCGTCCTCCTCGCCGCCGCGATCGCGGGCGCGGGCGACCGGCTGCTGGCGATGAGCGTCGCCTATGCGGGCGAGCGGGTGCAGTTCGGCAAGCCGATCGGCCGCCAGCAGGCGCTCCAGCAGCAGCTCGCGGTAATGGCGGAGGACGCGGTTTCGGTGCGGCTGGCGGTCGAGCTGGCCTGTGCGCAGGGTTGGCCCACGGCGGAGGGCGCAGCGGTAGCGAAGACCATCGCCAGCGCCGCCGCGCCGCGCATGGCCAATACCGCGCACGCAGTGCACGGCGCGATCGGCATCAGCGCCGAATACGACCTCCAGCTCTACACCCGCCGGCTCCACGCGTGGCGGCGGCAGGACGGGGCCGAGAGCCTGTGGAGCGCGCGGCTGGGGCAGGCGCTCCTTGCCGACAAGGCGGAGGCGGTGGACTGGGTGCGCGCGACGTTCTTCGGCCAGAGCTGACCCGGTAATAGATCCCGCGATCCGCCGCCGCCTAGCCGCGCCGTTCGATCCGCACCGGCATCTCGGTGAACCCGTGGAGGAACGGGCTGGCGAGCCGCGTGGGCTGGTCCTGCGGCACGATCCGCCAATTCCGCTCCACTATCTGCTCGATCAGCGTGGCGAGCTGGATTTCCGCCAGCCGCGCGCCGACGCAGCGATGGATGCCGTGGCCGAACCCCAAGTGCCGGCGCGCGTTTGGCCGACCGACATCGAACCGCTCGGCATCGGCAAAGACGCTCTCGTCGCGGTTCGCCGCGATGTACCACATGACGATCTTCTCGCCCTCGGCAATGCGCTGCCCGGCGAGTTCGGTGTCCCGCGTCGCGGTGCGCCGCATGTGCGTGACCGGGCTCTGCCAGCGCACGATCTCCTGCGCCGCGTTCGGAATCAGGCTGCGGTCGCCGTGGAGCCGGTCGAGCTGGTCGGGATAGCGGTCGAGCGCCTCGACCAGCCCGCTCATCGAATTGCGCGTGGTGTCGTTCCCGCCGACGATCAGCAGCGCGATGTTGGCGATGCGCTCCATCGGCTCCATGTGCCCCATCGCCTCCGAATGAACCATGCGGCTGAGCAGGTCGTCGCTCGGCGGCAGCGCCCGGCGCGCCTCCAGTTCGCGGTCGAACCGCACGAGCATCTGCTGCATCTGGACCATGAATTCCGCGCGGTGTTCCTCGTTGAGGTTGTCCGCCGAGACTCCGCTCGCCCAGTCGGACCAGCGCTTGATGTCGCGCCACTCATCGAACGGCATGTCGAACAGGATGCACAGCATGCCGAGCGTCTGCGGGATCGACACGCGCTCGACCCAGTCGAACGTCTCGCCGAGCGGGAGCGCGTCGAGCAGTTCCTTGCAGCGCGCACGGACCTGTTCCTCGCGCGTCGCCATCTGGCTCGGCGCGAAGGCCGGGGCGATGACCTTGCGCTGCGCGGTGTGGATCGGCGGATCCTGCGCGATGAAGTTGGGGAAGGCGACCCCGCCGGCCGAATCGGCGATGGTGATGTTGCCGCGGTCCCACGCGGAGGACCACGTCGCGTGGTCGAGCTCGATCGCCGCGATCAGGTCATAGCTCACCGCCGACCAGTAGGCGCCGAACGGGCTCTCGGCGCGCCAGCTCAGCGGCGCCTTGGCGCGCAGACGCGCGAACGGCTCGCGCCAGGAATCCTCTACGTAAAGCGCGTTCGCGCTGAGATCGACGGGGGTTTCCGGGCGCCGATCGAGGGCGGCTGTAGCCATCGCATGTCTCTCCTCTCGCCGCGAACATCGCATGCACACGCCTTGCGGCCAAGGCTTGCGCGCCGCGGTCGACTCGGTCAGTATCGCTTTTGCAACCGGTTGTGGAGAGCCGCCCGATGGACATGCCCGTTTCGAAGCCGACGATCGACAAGGAGGCTCTGAAGCGCAAGTACGCCGAGGAGCGCGACAAGCGCATCCGCAAGGACGGATCGGATCAGTACATCCGGCTCGAAAGCGAATTCGCCGATCTCGCCGCTGACCCTTACATCCCGGTCACCCCGCGCGAGCCGCTGACCGATCACGTGACGTTCGCCTTCATCGGCGGCGGGTTCGCCGGCCTGGTGGTCGGCGCGCGGCTGAAGGCGGCGGGCATCGAGGACGTGCGCATCGTCGAGAAGGGCGGCGACTTCGGCGGCACCTGGTACTGGAACCGTTACCCCGGCGCCCAGTGCGACACCGCCAGCCTGATCTACATGCCGCTGCTCGAAGAGACCGGCCACGTGCCGAGCGAGAAATACGCCCACGCGCCCGAAATCCGTAACCACTGCAGCCGGATCGGCGAGACGTTCGGCCTTTACGGCAAGGCGCTGTTCCACACCGAGGTGACCGCCCTCGAATGGAGCGAGGCGGACAAACTGTGGACCGTGCGCACCAACCGCGGCGACGCGTTCACCGCCAAGTACGTCGGCATGGGCACCGGCCCGCTCCATGTGGCCAAGCTCCCCGGCTTGCCGGGGATCGAGAAATTCAAGGGCAAGTCCTTCCACACCAGCCGGTGGGACTATGCCTACACCGGCGGCAATCCCGAAGGCGCGCCGATGACGAGGCTCGCCGACAAGCGCGTGGCGATCATCGGCACCGGGGCGACCAGCGTGCAGGCGGTGCCGCACCTCGCGCGCGACGCCAAGGAACTGCTGGTGTTCCAGCGCACGCCGTCCTCGGTGGACCGGCGCGACAACGCCCCGATTGAAGAGGAGTGGTTCTCTCAGGCCGCCGCCGGCATGGGCGAAGGCTGGCAGCGCAAGTGGCAGGACAACTTTGCCGCCAACCTCGGCGTCGGCTTCCCTGAAGAGGACCTCGTCAATGACGGCTGGACCGATCTCGGCAAGCGCATGCGCGCGAACTTGCGCGAAATCCCGCCGTCCGAGTGGACGCCGCAGAAGATGATGGCGGCGTTCGAGGACGCCGACTTCGAGAAGATGGAGCAGATCCGCCGCCGCGCGGAGGAGTTGGTCGACGATCCGAGCACCGCCGAGGATCTCAAGGCCTGGTATCGCCAATTGTGCAAGCGGCCGTGCTTCCACGACGAGTACCTGCAGGCATTCAACCGCCCCGGCGTCCGCCTGATCGACACCGGCGGACAAGGGGTCGAACGGATCACCGAGAAGGGAGTCGTGGCGGGCGGCAAGGAGTACGAGGTCGACTGCATCGTTTACGCCTCGGGCTTCGAGGTTTCGACCGACTACGTCGCCCGCGCCGGCTTCGACGCGGCCGGACGCGGCGGGCGCACGCTCTCCGGGCACTGGGGCCACGGCATGCGCACGCTCCACGGCCTGCACATCAATGGCTTCCCCAACTTGTTCATGGTCCAGCCGGCACAAGCGGCCAACTTCATTGCGAACGTGCCGCACAACATCGTCGATCATGCCGACACGATCGCGGCCGTGGTCTCGGAGGCGGAGCGGCGCGGGGCGGAGACCGTGGAGCCCACGGCAGAGGCAGAGCAGGCCTGGCTCGATCTGCTCGCAACCGGCCCCGCGCGCGCGATCGGCAACACCGAATGCACGCCCGGCTACTACAACAACGAAGGAAAGGGCTGGGGCGAGGACGCGCCGCTGTTCGTCGGGCATCCCGGCGGCGCGCTGGCGTACTTCAGCCACATCGACGCCTGGCGCAGATCGGGTGAGTTCGAAGGCCTCGAATTCGCCTGAGTTGTAGCGGCGCGGCGGGGCGCAGCGCCTGCCACGGCGCTCTCGACTGTCGCATTCGCGCAACAGTTGCAAACCGAGTACGAATAATCGGCGCGGCCCCTTGAGCCGTTGATTCTTCGCCACTATCCGGCCCCGCAGGGAAGGGTCGCTCCCGGCACGTGCTGCTGCTGCGTCGCTTTCCCGCGAGGAAAGGACCAATTCCCTGATGAGCACTACCGTTTCGCGGCTGGCGCGCCTGGCGCTGCTGGCCGGCACTGCCACTTTTGCGTTTCCCGCGCTGGCCCAGGCCCAGGATGCCGCTGCCGAGGCGACTGCCCAGCAGACCACCGATAGCGACGCCGACAAGATCCCCGATGCGGCCGATTCGGGCACCGGCAACGAGATCATCGTCACCGCGACCAAGCGCGAGCAGACGCTGCAGGACACGCCGGTCGCGGTCAGCGTGACCACCGCCGAGACGATCGAGCGCGCGCAGATTCGCGACGTGACCGATCTTGCCACGGTCGTCCCCAGCCTGCGCGTGACGCAGAGCCAGAGCCAGTTCGCGACGACTTATTCGATCCGCGGCTTCGGCACGAGCGGCAACAACCTCGGCCTCGAGCCTTCGGTCGCGGTGTTCGTCGACGGCGTCTACCGCAGCCGCGCGATCGCGCAGATCAGCGACCTGCCCGAAATCCAGCGCGTCGAAGTGCTGCGCGGGCCGCAGTCGACGCTGTTCGGCAAGAACGCCAGCGCGGGGGTGATCTCGATCGTCAGCAAGCAGCCGAGCTTCGACTTCGGCGGCAGCGTCGAGGCGAGCTACGGCAATTACGACGCGCTGGTGGTCAAGGGCTACCTCACCGGCCCGATCAGCGACACCATCGCCGCATCGGTGTCGGCCGGCTACAACCGCCGCGACGGTTACGTCACCAATCTCTACAACGGTGACGATCTC
>JBQCFR010000173.1:0-3387 GCA_051958885.1 Tsuneonella sp. | reverse complement strand
TCCCAGCCCACCAATACGCCGAACGGTGCCTCGTCATCCTGCCCGTTGCTCATCATGCTCCCCTGTTGCCAATGGACTAGCCTGTTTGCCAGCCGCTGCGAATCCCCAATCGCATGCGCCGTTCGTCTGCTATGGATGCGCGGCGCAACGGCCAGACAGAGGAGCCCGGCATGGCGGTTGAAGCCCTCGATCACGTCAACATCATCACCGACCGGCTCGACGAGACGGCTCGGTTCTACGGGGACCTGCTCGATCTGGAGCGGCGCGACGGGCCGCCGCCGCTTCTGCCGACGCAGGTGCAGTGGATGCACGACCGCGAAGGCCGCGCGATCATTCACATCAACTCGGTCGACTGCCCGCGCGCGTACGACCGCAAGGTCGAGCCCGGCGCGCTCACCGGCGCGCTGCATCACGTGGCGCTGCGCTGCGGCGACTATGACGGCACGCTCGCCCGGCTCGAGGCCATGGACGCGGATTTCCAGGTCAACGCGATCGATACGATCGGCCTGCGGCAAATCTTCACCGCCGATCCGAACAACGTCCTGCTCGAACTGAACTTCTTCGCCGGCTGACGGGCGGCGTCCGGCGGTTGGAAAGCGCCGCTCGTGTACCCATATTCGCAGGCAAAGGAGCACCAGATGGCCGACAAGATCGACATGAGCGACGCCGAGTGGCGTCAGAAGCTCACCCCCGAGCAGTATCACGTCCTTCGCGAGGCCGGCACCGAACGCGCGTTCACCGGCAAGTACGAGAAGAACAAGCAGGCCGGCGAGTACCGCTGCGCGGGATGCGGCCAGGTGCTGTTCGACAGCGACACCAAGTATGAAAGCGGATCGGGCTGGCCCAGCTTTACCGCTCCGGCGGACGAGGGCGCGATCGAGCAGCACCGCGACGTCAGCCACGGGATGGTCCGCACCGAAGCCGTGTGCAGCAAGTGCGCGGGCCATCTGGGCCATATCTTTCCCGACGGGCCGCGCGATGCCGGCGGACTGCGTTATTGAAGCAATGCCGCATCGCTCGACTTCCAACCCAAGGAATAGGCGGACAAAGGGGTCCGGGGCATTCACCCGCGGTTAGGACTGGCTTATGCACGCAGCCGCTGTGACAAGGGGCGGCTGCGCCCCGCGATGAGGTAGCACCAGGCAGATGGCGAAGCGGGGGAGCCGGCGCGCGGCGGCAGCGAAGCAGCAGCAGCGCAAGCCCCAAAAGCAGGTGCGCACCGGCTGGCGCCTGTGGCTGCGCCGCCTGTTCGTGTGGGGCGGCGCCGCGGCCTTGCTCGGCGCGTTGTTCCTCGCGCTCGCGGTCGGCTTCGCGGCGCGCTCGATGCCCAGTTATTATCAGCTCAAGGCGGTTCAGCCCGGCCAGACAATCGTGGTGCGCGCGCGTGACGGCAGCGAGATCATCGAACTCGGTCCGAGCTACGGCAAGTGGCTGGACAGCAACGAGATCCCCCAGGTGATGAAGGATGCGATGGTGTCGGTCGAGGACCGGCGCTTCTATTCGCACCCCGGTGTTGACCCCTGGGGGCTCGCGCGGGCGGTCTATGTGTGGCTGACAGGCGCCAAGCGGCTGGAGGCGACCTCGACGATCACTCAGCAGCTCGCGCGCAACCTGTTCCTCAATTCCAACCGATCGCTCGATCGCAAGGTGCGCGAGGCGATCCTCGCGATGGCGCTCGAGGCGAAGTTTTCCAAGCAGCAGATTCTCGAGCTGTACCTCAACAAGGTGTACTTCGGCGGCGGGGCTTACGGCATCGATTCCGCGAGCCGCAAATTCTTCAGCCACGACGCAACACACCTTTCGGTCGGCGAAGCGGCGATCATCGCCGGGCTCGTCAAGGCCCCGAGCCGGTTCTCTCCCACCGCCGACGTGGACGCGGCTGTGGACCGCGCCAACGTGGTGCTCAAGCTCATGCGCCAGCAGGGCCGCATCTCCGCGAGCGAGGCGGCGGTCGATCCGTCGACCGTCAAGCTCAAGAAGGACGCAGGGCAGAACTCGGCGCGCTACTTCACCGACTGGGCGTTGCCGCAGCTCGACATACTGCTGCCCGAGAGCAGCGAACCGATCGAGGTCTGGACCACGCTCGACACCGGAATGCAGCGTGCCGCGAGTGCGGCGATTACCGCCAACGTCCCGAAGGGCACGCAAGGCGCTCTCGTCAGCATGGACCGCGACGGCGCGATCCTGGCGATGGTCGGCGGCACCGATTACGTGACGACCAGCTACAACCGCGCGACCGAGGCGATGCGCCAGCCCGGATCGGCCTGGAAGCTGTTCGTTTATCTCGCCGCGCTCGAAAGCGGCTATACGCCCGAAGACCGGGTGGTCGATACGCCGGTGACGATCGACGGCTGGAGCCCGCGCAACTCCGAGGGCGGATATGCCGGCGAGATCAACGTCCGCACCGCCTTTGCGTATTCGAAGAACACCGTGGCGGCGCAGCTCGGCAACGAGGTGGGCTTCGGCACAGTCGCATCGATGGCGCGGCGGTTCGGGATATCGACCCCGATCTCGACCTATCCGGCGATGGTGCTCGGAAGCTCGGAGGTGCGCGTGATCGACATGACCCGCGCGTTTGCCGAAGTCGCCGCGAAGGGCATGTCGGTCGAACCCTACGGCATCGTGAAAGTCACCACCTCGGACGGACGCGTGCTCTACCGTCACGAACAGAAGCAGCCCGTGCAGCTGGTGCCGGATTACGTCGCCGCAGGCATGACCGACCTGTTGCAGACCGCGGTCAGCACAGGGACAGGGCGCGCCGCGCAGATCGGCCGTCCGGTGGCAGGCAAGACCGGCACCACCACCTCGAACAAGGACGGCTGGTTCCTCGGCTTCTCGAGCGGGATCACCACCGGCGTGTGGATGGGCCGCGACGATGCCAAGCCGGTGAGCGGGCTCTTCGGCGGAACCGCGCCCGCACGGGCGTTCGCCGATTACATGCGGTTCGCGGTGAAGAACCGGCCGGTGGAGAAGTTCGAGACCGAGCTTAAGCTCCCCGAGTGGCAGCTCGAGCCCGACGAGGAAGTCAACTACGGCGACCCGAACGACTACTACTACATCGACGAGCAGGGAAACATGGTGGAGCCGAACAAGCCTCAGCAGCCGGGGCAGGCACCGTTCCCGGTGGAGGGCGAGGAGGGCGCGCCGCCGGGCCAGCGCCGTCCTCCCCCGACCGTCGACGCCGGCCAGGCAGCGAGCGACGACTTTCTCGACCGGGCGACCGGGGCGACAGGCAATCGCCAGCCGGGCACAGGTACGCTGCCGCCGCGCCAGCCGGCGCCGCAGCCGCCGCGTCCACGCGCAAGCTCCAGCCCCGTGGCTCAGCCGCTTCCTTCATCGAGCGGCGCCCCGCGGCCCTGATCGGTGGCGCACGAAAAGGCCCGCCGG
>JBQCFR010000172.1:0-5473 GCA_051958885.1 Tsuneonella sp. | reverse complement strand
CTCATCACCGGGGATCCGCGGATTGCCGGCGTCGCGTTCACCGGATCGACCGAGACGGCGCGCGCGATCAATCGCAGCCTCGCCGGCCGCGAGGGCCCGATCGCCATTTTCGTCGCCGAGACGGGCGGGCAGAACGCGATGATCGTCGACAGCTCGGCGCTGCCCGAGCAGGTCACCCGCGATGTCGTGGGCAGCGCGTTCCAGAGCGCGGGCCAGCGATGCAGCGCAGTGCGCGTGCTCTCCCTGCAGGACGATGTCGCCGACACGATGCTGGCGATGATCCGGGGCGCGTTCGAGGCGCTCGTTATCGGCGATCCCGAAGAGATGCCGACCGACGTCGGCCCGGTGATCGACGGCGACGCGCAGGCAGCGCTTGAGGCGCACGTTGCGCGCATGCAAGCCGACGGACGGCCGGTATGGCGGCGCGAGCTGCCGGGTGCGCAGGGCGGCAGCTTCGTCGCGCCGACGATCGTCGAGATCGCCTCGATTCGCGACCTCATCGCCGAGAACTTCGGCCCCGTGCTCCACGTCGCGCGCTTCGCCGGCGGCCAGCTCGAGCAAGTGATCGCCGACATCAACGCGACCGGGTACGGGCTGACACTCGGCCTTCACAGTCGCATCGCCGAGACGCGGCGCACGGTCGAGCGGCTGGCGCGAGTGGGCAACCTCTACGTCAACCGCAACCAGATCGGCGCGGTGGTGGAGAGCCAGCCGTTCGGCGGTGAGGGGCTGTCGGGCACTGGACCCAAGGCGGGCGGGCCGCACTATGTGTTGCGGTTCGCGACCGAGCGGGTGGTGTGCATCGACACCACCGCGGCCGGCGGGAACGCGTCGCTGCTGGCGAGCTAGGGCAATGGCGGTTTCCGCCGCCCCGCGCCTCTGATAGGGACCAGGGCAATGGGCCGCCTCCTCACCGTACTCGCCGCGATCGTTTCGCTCGTCTGGTCGCCGGCTGCTTTCGCCCAGGTCCTGCTGAGCTTTCACAGCTTCAACGGCTCGGTGCTGTTCGGGCGCTATCCGCACGCCTTCATCGTGCTGGAGGGCACGCTCGACAAGACCGGGCAGGCGGTGAACGAGAACTACGGCTTCACCGCCAAGCACGTCACCCCGGCGGTGCTCAGCGGCCCGGTGAAGCAGGACATCTCGACCGAGGAGCCCAAGTACATCAAGAGCACCAACCGGCACTTCACTATTCCCATCAGCGATGCGCAGTACTGGCGCATCCGTGAGGAGGTGGAGGCATGGCGCAATCACCCGGGCAAGTACTACGACCTCAACAGACGCAACTGCATCCACTTCGTCGGGCGCATTGCAGAGCTGGTGGGGCTCACCGTCGACTACCCACCCGACATGCTGCGGCGGCCGAAGGCGTGGCTCAATCACGTCGCGGCGCTCAACCCGCAGCTCCACGCCAGGCAGTTGTAGCGGATAATCTCCGCCGCGCGCTTGCCCTGCCGTCAGGGCTGGGGAATCAACCCCGCATGGCCATTCTCTCCGACCGCTGGATTCGCGAAGCGGCGCAGACGCGCGGCATGATCGAACCCTTCGTCGAGGCGCAGCGGCGCGAAGGGTGCATCTCCTACGGGCTGTCGAGCTACGGCTACGACGCCCGGGTGGCGGACGAATTCAAGATCTTCACCAACGTCGATTCCGCGGTGGTCGACCCGAAGGATTTCGCCTCGAACAGCTTCGTCGATCGCAAGACCGACGTCTGCGTAATCCCGCCCAATTCGTTCGCGCTGGCGCGCACCGTCGAATACTTCCGCGTGCCCGAGGACGTGCTGGTGATCTGCCTCGGCAAGAGCACGTATGCGCGCTGCGGGATCATCGTGAACGTCACCCCCTTGGAGCCCGGGTGGGAAGGGCACGTGACGCTCGAGTTTTCGAACACCACGCCGCTTCCGGCCAAGATCTACGCCAACGAGGGCGCGTGCCAGTTCCTGTTCCTCCAGGGCAACGAGCGGTGCGAGACAAGCTACCGCGACCGCGCGGGCAAATATATGGGCCAGCGCGGGGTGACGCTGCCGCGGTTGTAAGCGCGCGCTCTTTGGTTCACCTTCGCGGGCGACCAGGGAGACGAGCATGGCTGACAGCAACCGCGAATTCGATATCGTCGTCTATGGCGCCACGGGGTACACCGGGCGGCTCGTCGCCGAGCACTTCGTGCGCGAATATGGCGGCAAGCCTGACGCACCGACGTGGGCGATGGCGGGGCGCAGCGCCGACAAACTTGCCGAGGTGCGCAACCTGATCGGCGCACCGGCGGACACCCCGCTGATCGTCGCCGATGCGAGCGACGCGGTGAGCCTCGACGCGCTCGTCCGCCGCACCAGGGTCGTGCTCACTACCGTCGGGCCTTACCAGCTCTACGGCAGCGAACTCGTCGCCGCCTGCGCCAATGCGGGGACCGACTATGCCGACTTGTGCGGCGAGCCGGGCTGGATGCGCGAGATGATCGACCGCCACCACGAGGCCGCCAAGGCGAGCGGGGCGCACATCTGCTTCTCCTCGGGCTTCGATTCGATCCCGTTCGACCTCGGCGTGCTGATGCTCGAGGCGGAGGCCAAGAAGCGCTTCGGTCAGCCGGCGCCGCGCGTGCGCGGCCGGGTGCGCGCGATGCAGGGGACCTTCTCGGGCGGGACCGCCGCGAGCCTCACCGCGACGATGAAGGCCGTCGCGAAGAACCCCAGCCTCGTTGCGCTGCTGCAGAGCCCCTTCGCGCTCACCCCCGGCTTCGACGGGCCCGACCAGCCGATGGGCCTCGTCCCGCACTACGAGGACGACCTCGACAAGTGGGCGGCGCCGTTCATCATGGCGACGATCAACACCAAGAACGTCCACCGCACCAACTTCCTGTCGGGCTTCCCCTACGGCGAGGACTTCCGCTATGACGAGATGGTCCTCACCAGCCCGGGCGAAGCGGGCAAGAAAGCCGCGAACGCGGTGGTCGAGGCGCTCAAGAACCCGTTCGGCCTCAAGCCGCCCGCGCCCGGCGAAGGCCCGAGCGCGGAGGAGCGCGAGAACGGCCATTACGACGTGCTGTTCGTCGGCGAGATGCCGAGCGGCGAGCGGCTGCACTACGCGGTCAAGGGCAAGTACGATCCGGGTTACGGATCGACCAGCCGCATGCTCGCCGAAACGGGAATCGCCCTGTTGTCATGCGACAAGCCGGGCGGAGTCGCCACGCCGGGCTCGTTCCTGGGCGAGGCGCTGGTCGAGCGCCTGCGCGACCATGCCGAGATGACCTTCGCGCCGGAGAACTGAGCCCCAGGCACCATTCCCCCGCGTTGTGCGTTGTGCCCGCACAACAAAGGGGAAAGGATACCGCTCATGTCCGCCATCGCCGCCGTCCTCGGCCGCATCCTGCTGGCCCTGCTGTTCCTCTATTCGGGCGTGATGAAGCTGATGGGGCCGGCTGCCGCGGCCGGCATGCTCGGCAGCGTCGGCCTCTCGCCGCAGCTCGCTATGCCGGTCGGCATCTTCGAAGTGGTCGCAGCGGTCTGCCTCATCCTCGGGCTTATGACGCGGCTCACCGCGTTCCTCCTGACTGTCTATGTCGCGCTGACGATCCTGTTCTTCCACCACGACTTCACGACCTTTGAAGGCATGATCGCGTTCCTCATGCACGTCGGCCTGATCGGCGGGCTGCTGATGGTCTTCGCCTACGGTCAGATGCGCTGGAGCTACGATCACATCCGCGCGACCCGCCGCGGCGAGGTGGCGACCGCCGATGCCGAGCAGCGCGCGCACGAGGCCGAACTGCGCGCCGCTCGCGCCGAGGGCCGGGCCGAAGCGGCTGGCGTGCGTCCGCTCGACCGCGACGGTGACGGCCATCCCGGCTGAGCGGCCGCTTGCGCTAGGGTTTGACGACGAGGTTACCGGTGTGCGACCCGTCGAACAGCATCAGCAGTGCTTCAGGGAAGCGGTCGACCGGCTGCACGACATGCTCGGGCAGGTGCATGCGTCCTTCGCGGATGAGCGCCGAGATCTCGCGCTTCGCCTCGTCGTAGCGCGCCGCATGGTGGCTCACCACGAACCCGCGCATTGAGGCATTGCGCTCGGCGAGGCGCAAGTAGAGCTTCGGTCCATCGACGTCGAGGATGTGCTGGTACTGCGAAATCGCCCCGCAGATCACCACCCGAGCCCCGGCAGGCGCGAGGTTGTCGAGGGCATCGTCGAGGATGGTGCCGCCGACGTTGTCGAAGAATACGTCGATCCCGCCAGGTGCGAGTTCGGCGATCTTCTGCCGCACTCCCCCTGCCTTGTAATCGATGGCCGCGTCGGCGCCGAGTTCGCCGGTGAGGTATGCGCATTTGGCCGGGCCGCCGGCGATTCCGATCACCCGGGCGCCGCGCGCCTTGGCGAGTTGGACGACGCACGAGCCGACGGCGCCGGCCGCGCCCGACACCAACACCGTATCGCCGCCCTGCACTTCGCCGACCGCGATCAGCCCGACCCACGCGGTGAGCCCGCTGGTGATGCCCAGCGGGCCGATGAACGCGGCGGGTTCGACCCCCGGCTCGGGCTCCACCTTGGTGAGCTGGTCTGCCGGCAGCAGCGCGTAAGTCTGGGCGCATAGCATGCCGTAGACCCAGTCGCCGGGGGCGAAACCCTCGGCGGCGCTCTCCGCCACTTTGCCGACTCCGAACGCGCGGAGCGTGGTGCCGAGATCGCCGGTTTCGTGCAGCCCGCCCTCGCCGAGCGTGGTGCGGATCCAGGCGTCGACCGACAACGTGTCGACCGCGACGAGGACATGACCGGCGGGAACCGCGCCGATGTCGACGTCCTCCACCCCGAAATCGGCGACTTGCGGCTCGCCCTGCGGACGCCGCGCGATGAAGACGCGCCGGTTGCTCGTGCTCATGGATCTTTCTCCCGCGCGACCGTGCGCGCTGCCTATGAGGCGCGATGCCGTCGCCAAACCGACAAAATCGCTAGCGCTCCGCCCATTTTTGCCAATTGCCGCCGCTCCCCCGGCGGCTCACACTGAAGGTAATCTGCACAAGGATCGCCCGATGTCGAAGATGCAACTGATCGAGATGACCCGCTCGCTGGTCGACCATGGCAAGCACAACACCATGGAGCTCGCCGACGAGATCGTGCGCGTGCCGGCGTCCAACTACACCGATCCCGAGCAGTTCGAGCGCGAAAAGGAATGCATCTTCAAGCGCGTGCCGCTGATGCTCGGCCCCTCGTGCGAGCTGAAGGAGCCAGGCGATTACAAGGCGATGGACATCATGGGAATTCCCGTGCTGCTCACGCGCAAGCGCGACGGCAGCGTGGGCGCCTTCCTCAACATGTGCTCGCATCGCGGCAACCCTGTGGCGCAGGGTTCCGGCAACGCCTCGCGCTTCGTCTGCGGCTATCACGGGTGGACCTTCCGCAACGACGGTTCGCTGCTCGGCGTCGCCTCATCGGCGGATTTCGGCGCGGTCGACAAGGCCGAGCTGTGCCTCAAGAAATTCCCGGTGCT
>JBQCFR010000171.1:0-5957 GCA_051958885.1 Tsuneonella sp. | reverse complement strand
AACCGCCGAATGGTATCTTCCGCCTGTCCCGCCATGCCTCTCTCCTTCAGCCCATCTCGCGCACCTGATCGGCCCCGTCCCATCCCGCGGCAGCGTTCGCGACCATCGCGTAGAATCCGGTGAGACCCTCGCTTGGCTCGTAAAGCTCGAGCATGTGACCGAGCGTCGCCGCGGCGTCGACAAACGCATAGCGCACGCCGCTGACAGTCTCGCTGATCTGCGCCAGGGCCATGCCCTTCCCCTCGAATTCCGCGATGGCGTCGTCCAGGTCATCGACGAACAGCGCCGCATGATGGAAGCCGAAGCGCCCTGACCCGGCAGGATAGAAATCGTGGAACGCGCTCGGATCGCCGCCGGCCTGCTCGACGAACTCGACCATCACCTCGCCCCACTGGCCATAGGCCGAGGAATGATCGTGCGTGACCCGCACTCCGCGGTGCTCGCTCCACGCGAGCGGGACATGGCGGGCGATGAAGAACGGGCCCGAACCGAAGGCGGCGCTGTGCTCCGCCGCCGCCCTTGCGATATCGGGCACGAAGTAGGCCACCTGGCGGATCGGCAGCGCGGGCCCGGCCATGTCAGTTGATCGCCCGGTCCTTGCCTTCCCAATAGGGTGCGCGCAGTTCGCGGCGCAGCACCTTGCCCGAAGGGTTGCGCGGCAGCGCGTCGACGAAGTCGATCGACTTGGGGCACTTGTAGCCCGCGATGTGCTGGCGCGCGTGCGCGATAACCTCAGCCTCGGTCAACCTCTGGCCCTTCTTCACCACCACGCAGGCCTTGACCGCCTCGCCCCACTTCTCGTCCGGCACGCCGATCACCGCGACGTCCGCCACCGCCGGATGCGAGTAGACCGCGTTCTCGACCTCGGCCGGATAAACGTTCTCGCCGCCCGAGATGATCATGTCCTTCACCCGGTCGTGGATGTAGAGGTATCCGTCCTCGTCCATGTACCCGGCATCGCCCGTGCGCAGCCACCCGTCGGCGTCGATCGTGGCCGCGGTCGCCTCGGGGTTGTTCCAGTACCCTTTCATGTTCTTCGGGCTGCGGGTGGCGATCTCGCCCACCGTGTTGGCGGGCACCGTTTCGCCGTTCTCGTCGATGATCTTGATCTCGACGCCTTGCAGCGGCGTGCCGACCGAGCGCATCTTCGGGCTGCCCTCGGGCACGTGATCGCTGGGATCGAGCGCGACGATCGTGCCGCTCGTCTCGGTCATCCCGTACATCTGAACGAACCCGCAGCCGATCTGGTCCATCGCCGCCTTCATCAGCTCGAGCGGGATCGGCGAGGCGCCATAGGTGATGTACTTCAGGCGGCTGAAGTCCGCCTCGCCCACCCGCGGATGGTTGAGCAGGATCTGGATCGCCGCCGGGACGAGAAATATCTTCGAGATGTTGTAGCTCTCGATCAGGTCGAGCGCCTTGGTCGGGTCGTACTCGGGCAGGACGATCGAGTTGGTGCCGGCGGCGATCGTGCCGAGCCCGGTTCCGGTGCCGCTGATGTGGAAGCACGGCATCGCGAGCAGCGTGACTTCGCCTGGCACGCTCTCCTGCCATTCGCGCAGCGCGGCGGTCGCCTGCGCGGTGGAGCGGGATGACAGCAGCGAGCCGTGCGTCATCACCGCCCCCTTGGGCTTGCCGGTAGTGCCCGAGGTATAGAGCTGCAGCGCATCGTCTTCCGGACCGACCTCGTCCTGCGGATCGCTGTCGGGGTAGTCGTCGCGCCATGAGCGATAATCGATCGGCGCGCCAGGGGCGTCGAGCCCGATCACCGCCTCGATCCGCTCGATACCCTGGGCGGCCTGGCGCGCCTGGTCGACGAAACCTTCGCCTGCGAACACGACGCGGGCGCACGAGTTGTCGAGGATGTATTCGACCTCCGGCCCGGCTAACCGCCAGTTCACCGGCGTCATGACCGCGCCGATCTTGGCCGCGCCCATCAGGACTTCGAAGTAGAGCGGGTGGTTCTTGCCGAGATAGGCGATCCGGTCGCCCTTGCGAACGCCGAGCGCCTTGAGCCCATTCGCCGCGCGGTTGCTGCCGCGATCGAGCTCGGCGAAGGTCAACGCCTCGTCGCCGAAGGTGAACGCCGGATCGCCGGGCCGCTCGCGCGCGTGGATGCGCACGACCTCGCCGTAGGTTCTCGCCTCTCCGATTGCGCTTGCCTGCGCCGCTTCGCTTGCCATGTCCGCTCCTCGTCTAAGGTCCGCGCCCGACGCGGCCATTGACATATTTCATAGCGAGACCGGCCCCTGCCAGCCGCTAAGAACGAGCCTTGTGCATGGGAGCGACGCGATGGGCGAGCAGGAAATTCCCGACGGGTTCGTGCCGGCCAATTTCACCCCTGGTTTTCTCGACCACGGGGGGCCGTATTTCCTCAAGCGTGACGGCGAACGCACGCTGGTGGGGCTTCGCATCGAGGCCCACCACAACAACTATCACGATGTCGCGCATGGCGGCGTGCTGACGACGCTGGCGGATGTCGCCCTCTCGTACCAGCTTTATGCCTCGGCCGATCCGCCCCTGCCGGTCGCGACGATCGCGCTGACGACCCACTTCCTCGGCGGCGCCCGGCTCGGCGACTGGCTGTTGGCGGAGACGACGATCGACCGCATCGGCGGGCGCACTGGCTACGCGAGCGGCCGGGTCCTGCGCGGCGAGGAGATCATCGCGACGATGACCGGCGCCTACACCATTCGCCGCAGCTAGCCGCGAAAGCGCGCCGCGATCCGCCACGCCGGATCGCGGTGATCGTGATACCCGCAGGCGCCCTCGGGCAGGCCGGAGAGGTCCGCTTCGCCGATCTCGCGGTACTCGCGCCAGTCGTAGACCCCGTGGCGCCGCGCGATCCGCCATTCCCCGCCGCGCCGCTCGAAGCGATCGATATAGCGCCCGGCGATCACCGCAATGTAAGCCTGCGGGCGATCGGGATAGACGGCCGGCAGCGGATAATGGGCGGGCACCACGTGCGTTGCGGTCATGTAAGTCTCGGTCATCGCGCCGGCCTCGCCGTCGGCGGCGAACAGTGTCTGGCCGAGCTGGTGCTGGGTCCGGATGCAAGGATCGATGATCGCCTTGGCTTGCTCGACGAATTCGCGCCAGCCGCCCTCGATCGGGCCGAACGCGAAGGTTGCATCGTCGTGGAACAGGCGCGGCATCAGGTCCCACGCGCGGCGATCGATCGCGTGCGCATAGGCTGCGATCAGATCGCGGATTGCTTCCCGGTCTTCGATCTTCGGCGCCATCCCGGCTTCTCCCGTTGAGCGGATGAGCTTATCGCCGGCGGGCCGCAACAGCGGCTATCAAATTGATCCAGCGCGCGCGGGGCGCCGATCCCTTAGCCTTTGCGGTGACACTCAACGGGAGATCGAGATGGCCCTGATTACGGTAGTCGGCGCGAGCGGCCGGCAAGACATGGCGCAAGTGGATCAGGCGCTCCGGGCAGGATACCAGGTCCGCGCATTGTCGCGTTCGCCCGATCCTTTCGAGGGGTCGAATATCGCGGGCACCGAGAATGTCGAGGTGCGCCCGATCGATCTCTACGACACCGGCAGCTATCGCCACGCCTTCGAAGGCAGCGACTACATTTTCTACACTCACCCCCTGCAGGCCCGCGCCGACCGCGCCACGCTGGTCGGGGACGTGGGCAAGGCGGCCGCGGAGCTCGGCGTCAAGCGCGTGGTGTGGAACACCTCGAGCTGGATTCCCGACCGCCCGGGCGACCCATTCACTTATGGCGGCAACACGCAGGGCATCAATGCACTGTGGCGTTCGGGCGCGCCGGGCACCGTGTTCGGATCGGTGCTGTTCATGGACAACCTGCTGACCAACTGGGCGCGCCCGTTCATCGTCAACGAAGGCCGCTATGTCTATCCGCACAACCCGGAGCTCGAGGCCAACTGGATCAGCCTCGACGATGTCGCCAAGTTCATGCTCGCCTCGCTCGAGCGCCCCGACATGGAGGGCGCGTGGCTCAACATCGGCGGGCCGGAGCGGCTGCGCGGCAAGCAGGTGACGCAAATCCTCAGCGAAGCGCTCGACAAGCCGATCGTCTACGACCCCTGCACCCCTGCGGAGTTCGGGCGTTATCTGGTCGACGCCGCGGGTGACAACATGCCGGCGGAAATGCGCGACGAGTTCGCGAAGGGCATCGAGGCGTTCTACGACTACAACAACACCGCGCCGACGCGGCCGTTCGAGGTCGACATGGACCACGTCTACGAACGCTTTCCCGAGCTCGAGGGCGAGCTCGAGCCGATGGGCGAGTGGGCCAAGCGGCAGAATTGGGGCGAGAGCAACCACCGCCCGTCATTCGGTTAAGGGAAGCGTGGGCGGAGTCGCAGCGTTACGCTGCGACCCCGCCCGAGCTACTCGGCCGCCTCGCGGCACTCCTCGGCGAAGATCGCCGCGAGCTCGCTGTCGTCCGCATTGACCAGCCGCTCGACCCACTGGTGGAAGACCTGACCGCCGCGCTCGTTGCGGCCGAACAGCACGTCCTTCATCAGCCCCGATTGGAGCGCCTTGTGCTGGCGCAGACCGGTCGCGTAGTCCTCGTCGCGCACCACGACCTTGAGGAAATCGAACTGGTCCTGCGCCCCCTTGCGCACCTCAGGGTCGGTCGGCTCCTTTTCCATGACGTAATACTGGGTGGTCATGCTTTCACCGACCTTTTCGCCGGGGAACAGTTGCGAGATCATCGCCCCGCGCCCACCTCCTCCGTAGAAGCTGGCGATCGAGATGTGCGGAAAGATCGTCCACACGCCCTGCATCAACGCGTCGGCAGGCCATTCGGCTTCGTCAATCATCGTCAGGTCGATCGTCTCGGTGCTGCCGGTCCGCTGCGCGGTCTTGGAAGGCGAGGACAGGCGCTGGTGCGGCCCCCAGGCGAAGTAGTTGGCGCGATTGAAGAAATCGGACCCGAAGGTGTTCGCGTGGAGCACCGGCAGGTGGTAGAAATCGAGATAGCCGTCGTAGGCCGTCTTCCAGTTCGGCCCCGGCAGTTCGCGCTTGTCGAAGAGGATCCAGTCGGCGAACCCGAAGTGGCTCAGCATCTCGTCGTAGCCACACAGGAACTGGGCGATGTCGAGCGTCGAGTCGGGGTCCAGGATGGCCCAGATCAGGCCCGCGCGCTCCAGCACCGGGAACTTCTTGAGGCACAGCTCGGCCTTGTCGACCGCGCCGAAATCCGCCGACGAGGCGACGCCGAGCAGCGAGCCGTCGTTGCGAAAGGTCCATCCGTGATAGCCGCACACGAAGCGCGAGGCGTTGCCTGAGCCCTGCGCCACCGGGTTGCCGCGATGCGAGCACATGTTGAGGAACGCGCCCACAGTGCCGTCGCGCTTGCGCGTGAGCAGCACGGGAATCCCCATGATCTCCATCGCCTTGTAGTCGCCCGGCTGCTTGATCTCGCACGAGGGGCCGAGCATCAGCGGCACGCGCTTGAAGATACGCTCCGTCTCGCGCGCGACCTGGTCGGGATCGGTGTAGTTCGACGCCGGGATGCGCACGATCTCGTCGGCGAGCTCCATCGTGTTGTGCTTGCCGTGGTTGACCAGCGAGCGGGTCATCTCGATCAGTTGCATCTTCGACATCAGGCGATCCTTTCCAGATTGCCGGCAATGTGACGCTACGTCCCGCGTCCGACAATTGGCAAAAATGGGCGGATCGCTAGCGAATTTGGCGGTTTGGCCGCCATCGCGAGCCTCATAGGCAGCGTGCTCGGTCGCGTGGGAGACGCATCCATGGGTACGATCAACCGCCGCGTATTCATCGCGCGCCGTCCACTGGGCGAGCCGCAGGTCGACGACTTCAGCGTCGAGGAGGTGCGCCTCGGAACCCTGTCAGCGGGCGATGTCCTCGTCGCCGTCGATACGCTCTCGGTGGACGCCTGGATTCGCACCACGCTGGGCGAAGGCGGCCTGCACGCCACCGGCGATCTCGGTTCGACCATCCGAGCATTC
>JBQCFR010000170.1:0-6108 GCA_051958885.1 Tsuneonella sp. | reverse complement strand
ACGACCGGGCTGAGCAGGTGCGGGATATCGTCGTAGCTCTTCAGCTCGAGCACCTTGGGATCGATCAGGATCAGCCGGCAATCGTCGGGCGTGAACTTGTAGAGCAGGCTCAGGAGGATGCAGTTGAGTCCGACCGATTTGCCCGACCCGGTGGTGCCCGCGACGAGCAGGTGCGGCATCGCGGCGAGGTCGGCGACGATCGGTTCGCCTGCGATGTCCTTCCCAAGGATGATCGGCAGCGCGCCGCGGGCGTTCTGGAACGCCTCGCACGCGGCGAGTTCCTTGAGCGCGACGGTCTGCCGGTCGGCATTGGGCAGTTCGATGCCCATCACTGTCTTGCCGGGAATGGGCGACACGCGCGCGCTGATCGCGCTCATGTTGCGCGCGATGTCTTCGGCGAGGCCGATCACCCGGCTCGCCTTGATGCCCGGCGCGGGCTCGAGCTCGTACATCGTCACCACCGGCCCGGTGCGCACCGCGGTGATCTCGCCCTTGACGTTGAAATCGTCGAGCACGGTCTCGAGCAGCCGCGCGTTGCGTTCGAGCGCGAGCTTGTCGAGCTTGGGCGCGGCATTGGGCGGCGGCTCGGCGAGCAGGTCGAGGCTCGGGAGCTGGTAGTTCGCGAACAGGTCTTTCTGCGCCTGCCTGGCCGCCGGCTTGGCCGGGCGCGGCGCGGCGGCCGGATCGGCGATCTCGGGTGCGCGGCGCTCGGCGATCTCGGCGGCGGGCTCCGCCTTCGGCCGCGCGCGATCCTTGCGCCGGGGGATGAACGGGATGTCGGCGTCGGCGAGCCTGGCGGGCATGGCCGGCTTGCGCTTGAGGAACCGCGGCAGGGTGAGCAGCTGTACCCAGTCGAGCGCGAACACCCGCGTCAGCAGCGCCACGCCGCCGGCAAGGGCAGCGAGCGCGGCGATGAGAATCGTCCATCCCGCGCCCAGCGGGAGCCGGGCCGCAACCGCCTCGGCCGCCGCCTTGCCCAGCAGCCCGGTGATGCCGCCCATCGATGCCGGCAGCGAGCCGCCGGGTCCGTCGAACGCCAGCGCGAGCACGGTCGAGAGCAGCGCCATCGCCAGCAGCAGGAAGCCGAGCGGCATCCACCAGCGGGTCTCGGTGTCGCGGTCCTCTTCCTCGATGTCGCGCCACAGCTTGCGCGCCGAGACGTAGAGCAGCGGGAGCAGCAACACGCTGGTCAGTCCGAACAGGAACAGCGTCCGTTCGGCGATCCATGCGCCGCTGACGCCCATCCAGTTCCGCACGTCCTCGCCCGAGGCGGCGGTCGAAGCGCTCGGATCGGTCTGGGTGTAGCTCGCCAGCGCGAGGCCGAGGAACACCGCGAGGCCGATCAGCGCCGCCGCGCCGGCCATCTCGCTCGCCCGGCGCAAGGAGCGGCGGAACGCGGCGCGCCAGTCGGTCGCCGGCGCCTTCCCGATCGCGCGTGTGGCCATTGCAACGTTCCCCCGTAGTCAGAGCGCCTTATCGCCCGCCAGCGAGTCCGCCGTCAAGAATCCGTGCGGCGAGCCGAGTTCACGAGAGGCCGTCGATCGCCGCCCAGCGGGTCCAGCCGAGCTGGCGCGCGGTCTGCGCGTTCATCCCGCCGAGCGCGATCACCGGCATCTCGGCCAGCGTGGCGAGCGCGTGGAAGCGCTCGGCGCCGAGCGGCCGGGCGTTCGGGTGCGTGTTGGTCGCGAACACCGGAGAGAGCATCGCCGCATCGGCGCCGGCGTTGTTGGCGTGAGCGATCTCCTCGGCATCGTGGACCGCGGCGATGCGCAGCAGGCGGTGCGGATCGCCGATCGCCTCGGGCGGGCCATACGATCCGAGCGCGCCCCACGCCTGCGCTTCGTCGTCGCTGCCCGACAGGAACACGAGGTGACCCTTCGCCGCGGCGAGCGGCATCAGCGCGTCGAACCGCTTGCGGCGGCTCTTGGGATCGAGAGGATAGTGACGGTAGATGAACGCCGATCCCTCGGGCAGATCGCCGATCGCCCGCTCGAGCGCGGCGTCGTTGCGCGCGTCCGACAGCAGCCACAGGCTCGGCAGCGTCAGCGTGGGGGTCTGGAACGTGGTCACGAGGGCGTTATAGCGCACGCCGATGAACGACGCAGCAATACGCCTCGCCGCAATCCACCAGAGAATCGCGCACGCCTGCAAGATCGCGCGCCGCGAACCGGCCGACGTGACGCTGGTGGCGGTCAGCAAGACGCGCGATTCGATGTCAATCAAGCGCTTGATCGAGGCCGGACAGGGGGTGTTCGGCGAGAACCGGGTGCAGGAAGCGCAGGACAAGTGGCCCGAACTGCGCGAGCGTCACCCCGAGGTCGCGCTGCACCTCGTCGGCCAGCTTCAGTCGAACAAGGCGGCGGACGCGGCGGCGCTGTTCGACTGCATCCACTCGCTCGACCGGCCGAGCCTGGTGACCGCGCTGGCCAAGGCGTTCGACAAGCTGGGCCGGCAGGTGCCCTGCTTCGTGCAGGTCGATATCGGGGAAGAGCCGCAGAAGGGCGGCTGCGCGATCGGAGACTTGCCCGCGCTGCTGGCCGAGGCGCGGGCCGCCGACCTTCCGCTAATCGGGCTGATGTGCGTGCCGCCGGCCGGCATCGAGGCCGCGCCGTTTTTCGCGCTGCTCGACAAGCTGGCGCGCGACCACGACCTGGCCGGGCGGAGCATGGGCATGAGCGGCGACTTCGAGACCGCGATCATGCTCGGCGCGACGCACGTGCGGGTCGGCACCGCGCTGTTCGGCGAGCGCGGCGCCTGACGAGGCCTTGGGTCAGGCGGGCGGGGTGTGCTGCAACGTCGCCTGGTCGCTGATCGGCCCGCCGGCGACGGCGAGCTGCCGGTCCTCGGCGGGCTGGCTGGTGAGCGCGCCGCCGTTCTTCTGGTAATACCTGTACCCGGCATAGCCGAGCACGCCGAGCACGATGAGCTTGAGCATGGGATGTCTCCTTGGACGATCGTTCGCCAAGGATACGTCGCTGACGCCGATCGGCTCCCGCCGCGCGCCGAGCCGCGCGATTTGCTCGCCGGAACGAAAAAGGGGCGCCGCAGCGCCCCTTTCCCGTATTTCAAGTCAGGCGCTTACCACTTGGCGCGCACCGTCACGCCGTAAGTCCGCGGCTCGGCGAGGAACGCCGAGTAGGTCTGCTGCGGCGCCACGAACGGCGTGTTGAACGCGACCTGGGTGTAGTCCTTGTTGAACAGGTTCTGCCCCCACAGCTCGACCGCGAAGTGGTCGGCGATGTTGGTCAGGCCGATGCGGCCGTTCACCACCACGTAGCCGTCCTGCTCCTTGCCGTAGAGCAGGTCCGAGCCGGTGTTGTAATCGCCGGTCAGCCGCGCGTTGACGAAGAACAGGCCCTTCATGCCGCTCGAACCGATGTCGGGCGTGTAGGACAGCGACGAGGTCGCGGTCCACTCCGGCGCGTTCGACAGGTTGTCGCCCGGCAGGAGGCGGAGTGCCGGATCGAGCGCGCTCCCATCGTCCATCCCGATCAGGTTGTCGCGGTAATGCGTGTCCGAATAGGTCACGCCCATCGTCACCGCGAAATCGCGCGTCGGGTTGATGCCCGCCTCGAGCTCGACGCCCTGCGAGATCACGCCCGGGATCACGTTGTCCGCGGCGCACGCCCCGGTCGCCGCGCTGGCGTCACGATCGGCGCTGCCGAGGTCGGTGCTGCAGGCGTTGATCGACTGCACCAGGAAGACCGAGCCGTTGAACGTGTTCAGCTGGAAATTGCTGAACGCCTCGCGGAAGGCCGCGACGCTGAGGCTGAACTGGCGCGTCGCGTACTTGGCGCCGATCTCGTACGCCGTCACCGTTTCGGCATCGAACTGGAGCCGGCCCGGATCGAGCGCATTGACGTTGAGCGTCACCGGGTTGCCGAGCGCCGAGCGGTCGAGGTTGAACCCGCCCGCCTTGTAGCCGCGCGAATAGGAGGCGTAAGTCAGCAGATCGGGCATCGGCTTCCAGCTGAGGATCGCCGTGCCGGTGAAGCGGTGCTCGGACCGGCTGTCGGAGATCGACTTGCCGTTCAGTTCGGACGTCGAGTTGCCCTGGCACGACAGCGCCAGGATGCCCTGCGCCAGCGCGCTCGCGGCCAGGAACGGCTGGAGGATCCCGCGGTTCGTCGCGCACGCCACGTTGTCGTTGCCGAACGTCGCGTCGAAGTCCTTGGTTTCGTGCGTGTAGCGCACGCCCAGGGTGAGATCGACGGTATCGGTCACATGGAAGATGTTGTGCGTGAACAGCGCGTAGTTGTTGCTCGTCTGATTGTAGACGTCTTCCGTGGTGCCCTTGTCGCTGATTCCGCCGAGGTTGTTGAGCGCGGTGCCGAGCGGGCCGAGCAGCGCGGCCGTGCCGGGCCGCACGCAATTCTGCTGCGTCGGATCGACCACCCCGGCGCCGAACGCCGGCACCAGCGCCAGCGCGATGCGGCAGCTGGCGAACGTGCCATACTGCGTCCCGAACCGCAGGTTGTCGCGCACCTGCAGCTTCTCGTGCGCGAAGTAGCCGCCGATCATCCAGTCCAGCATGTCGAGGACTGCGGTGCCGTTGAGCCGCACTTCCTGGCTGAAGGTCTTGAACTCGCGCGCGCCGGCGTCGTCACCGGGAGCGCGGTACAGAATGTCCACCCCGGTGTAGTCGGTGTCCGACGCCTGGTTGTTCGAATAGAAGCGGTAGCCGGTGATCGAGGTCAGCTTGGCGCCGCCGAAATCCCAGTTGAGCTCGCCAGAAACGCCGTAGTCCTTGGTCGTGCCTTCGTAACTGCGGCCGGCGTTCGGATAGATGTCGCGGTCGAACGTGCTCTGGGTGAGCGCACGCGGGTCCTGCCCGAGAGCGAGCAGGATCGGGATGATCGGGTTCGCGGTGCTGGTCAGCGCGATCCCGCTCGTCGGATAGGCGAACGGATCGAGGCCGGGGCTGATCGTCGCGAGCGGCGCGAAGTCCTTCTGCACGAAGGTCGCCGCGCAGCACGCCTCGTCCTTCTTCGAATAGTCGCCGGTCAGGCGGAAGCTGATGTCGCTGGTCGGTTCGAACAGCAACTGCGCGCGGATCAGGTAGCGATCGCGGTTGTTGACGTCGGTGTTGTTGACGACGTCGTGATAGAAACCGTCGCGCTTGAAGTAGACGCCGTCGATGCGGCCGGCGATGGTCTGGCTGAAGGGCGCGTTGACGCCGGCTTCGACCTTGATCGCATCGTAATTGCCGTAGGTGAACGCGCCGTAGCCGCTGAACTCGAACTCCGGCGGGGCGGTGTAGATGTTGATCAGGCCGGCCGAGGAGTTGCGGCCGCCGAGCGTGCCCTGCGGACCGCGCAGCACTTCGACCCGCTCGATCGGGCCGAGCTCGCTCAGCGCGGTGCCCGAGCGCGAGCGGTACACGCCGTCGATGAACACCGGGACCGAGCTTTCGAGGCCCGGGTTGTCGCCCACCGTGCCGATGCCGCGGATGCGCGCCGAACCGTTCGCCTCGTTACCGGTCGAGGAGACCAGCAGCGACGGCGCGACCTGGTTGAGTTCGCGGATGTCGCTGGTGCCCGACTTCTCGAGCAGCGCGCCGGAAATAGCCGAGACCGCGACCGGCACGTCCGACAGCGTCTGCTCGCGGCCTTGCGCGGTCACCACGATCATCTGCGAATCGTCGGCCTGCGCCGCCGTCTGATCGGTGGCCTCGTCGGTCGTCTGAGTGGTCGCGGAATCCTGCGCGAAGGCGGTGGACGGCGCGAAAGCAATCGCCGCACCGAGCAGGGCGGCGGTCTTGATCGAAAGCGATTTCACGATGTTAGCTCTCCTCCGGGCAGCTCACGCGGCTGCTGGGAGGGGTCCATAGTGACGCTCGGGTAAACGTCTAGTGCAGCCTTGCCACAGGTCAGGCCTTTTCGAGTTCTGCCTGCATCTCGTCGCTCGCGGCGGTCAGCAGCGCGCTTTCGATCGCGCTCAGCCGCGCCGGGGCGGTGATCTTGGCGCCGGTAAGGTCGGTCACGTAGAACGTGTCCGCGGCGCGCTCGCCGTAATGGGTCACGTGCGCCGAATTGACCACCAGGCGGTTCTCGAACAGCGCGCGCGCCAGCCGGCTGAGCAGCGCGGCGCGGTCGCGGGCGTTGACCT
>JBQCFR010000169.1:0-2780 GCA_051958885.1 Tsuneonella sp. | reverse complement strand
AACATCATCTCCTCGGACATGCCCGGCCAGGCGATGCCCGGCGGCCCGCGCTATGGCCGCGCAACCGAAGTGATGAAGATCGTCCGCGCGCTGCTCAACGGCAAGAGCATCGACCACCAGGGCGAGCACTACCAGCTCAAGATCGACCCGCCGCGGATCACCACTCTCAGCGGCAAGTGCCCGCCGTTCTACTTCGGCGGGCTCAGCCACGAGGCGCGCGAGTGCGCCGCCGAGTGCTGCGACGTCTACCTGATGTGGCCCGACACGATGGAAAAGGTGCGCGAGACGATCGCCGACATGAAGGCGCGCGCGGCCAACTTCGGGCGCGAGCTCAAGTTCGGCTACCGCGTCCATGTGATCGTCCGTGAGAACGAGGAGGAAGCGCGCCAGGCCGCGGACCGGCTCCTCTCGAAGCTCGACGACGAGACGGGACGCGCGATCCGCGAGAAGTCGCTCGACGCCAAGAACTACGGCGTCCAGCGCCAGGCCGAGCTGCGCGGCGCGGCGGGCGGCGACGGGTTCGTCGAGGACAACCTGTGGACCGGCATCGGCCGGGCGCGCTCGGGCTGCGGCGCGGCGATCGTCGGCGATCCCGACCAGGTCCTCGCCAAGCTGCGCGCCTACCAGGCCGAGGGCATTGAGGCGTTCATCCTCTCGGGCTATCCGCACATGACCGAATGCGACCTCTTCGCGCGCCATGTCCTGCCCCGCATCGAGCACGGCCCGCTCGTGTTCTGATGTCGCGGATGCATCCTTCGACAAGCTCAGGATGAGCGGAACTTGTAAGTGAAGGACATGCCCACCTCCGCTCGTGCTGAGCTGGTGTCGCTGCGCGACAGCTCCGCTTCCGAAGCACGCTCGCGCCAACCTTACGACCTCGCCGTGATCGGCGGCGGGGTGAACGGGTGCGGGATCGCGCGCGATGCGGCGGGGCGCGGGGCGAGCGTGCTGCTGCTCGAGGCGGGCGACCTCGCCGGGGGCACTTCGTCCAAGTCGACCAAGCTGATCCACGGCGGGCTGCGATATCTCGAGCACTACGAGTTCGGCCTCGTGCGCGAGAGCCTGTCCGAGCGCGAGCGGCTATGGGGCATCGCGCCGCACATCGCCTGGCCGCTGCGCTTCGTGCTGCCGCACGTGCCCGGCCTGCGCCCGCGCTGGCTCGTGCGGCTCGGGCTGTTCCTTTACGACCACATCGGCGGCCGCAAGCGCCTGCCGGCGACCGAGACCGTATCGCTGCGCAATCACCCCGCCGGCGCGCCGCTCAAGAGCGAGTTCACCACCGCCTTCGTCTATTCGGACTGCTGGGTCGACGATGCCCGGCTGGTGGTGCTCAACGCGCGCGACGCCGCCGACCGGGGCGCGGAGGTGCGCACCCGCTGCCGCGTCACCGCGCTGCGGCGGGAAGGCGAGGGCTGGGCAGTCGAGGCCGGCGGCGAGACGTTCCGCGCCCGCGCGCTGGTCAACGCGGCAGGGCCTTCGGTGCTCGAGGTGCTCGGCGAAGGCCACCTCAAGCCCGACCGCGCGATGCGCCTCGTTCGCGGGTCGCACGTGGTCGTCCCCAAGCTGTTCGACCACCCGTTCGCCTACTTCTTCCAGCTCCCCGACGGGCGGATTTTCTTCGCCATTCCCTACGAGCAGGACTTCACCCTGATCGGCACCACCGACATCGACCATCACGGCGGGCCTGTCGAAGCGAGCGCGGAGGAGATCGCCTACCTGTGTGAAGGCGCGAGCCGCTTCTTCCGCCGGCCGGTCACCCCGGCCGATGTCGTGTGGACCTATTCGGGCGTGCGCCCGCTGATCGACGCCGGCTCGGGCCGGCCCGAGGCCGCCACGCGCGGCTACGAGCTCGACCTTTCGGACGAGCGCGAGGGCGCGCCGCTGCTCACGGTCTACGGCGGCAAGATAACCACCTACCGCCACCTCGCCGCCGAAGCGATGGAGAAGCTCGCGCATCGCCTGCCGCTGCTGCGCGGCGCCGACTGGACCGGCCACGCGCCGCTGCCCGGCGGCGACTTCGCGCGCGACGGCGCCCCCGCGCTCGAGACAGACTTCGCCGCGCGTTTCCCGTTCCTCGCCTTCGCGGCGCACCGGCTGGTGCGCGATTACGGCACCACCGCGTTCGAGATATTCGCCGGCGCGGAGAGCCTCGCGGACTGCGGGCGCGACTTCGGCCACGGCCTCACCGAGCGCGAGGTGCGCCACCTCGCGGCGCGCGAATGGGCGCGCACCTCCGAGGACGTGCTGTGGCGGCGCACCAAGCTCGGCCTGCGCTTCACCGCCGACGACGCCGCCGCGCTCGACCAATTTCTGCAGGAGCTTCCAGCATGACCCCACGCATCGTCGCCATCGGCGGCACGGTGAACCCCGATAGCTCGACCGAGCAGGCGCTGCGGCTCGCCGCCCACGCCGCCAGCGCCATGGGCGCCGAGGTCAGCGTGTTCGGCAGCGACTACTTGCGCGCGCTGCCGCATTATCGCGGCGAGGGCTATGGCGTCACCGACGGGGCCGGGCTGGTCGAGGCGGTGCGCCGCGCCGACGGGCTGATCGTCTCCGCGCCCGGATATCACGGCTCGATCTCGGGCCTGGTCAAGAACGCGCTCGACTATCTCGAGGATCTCGCGCGCGACGAGCGGCCCTACCTCGACGGGCGCGCGGTGGGGCTGATCTCCACAGCGTACGGCGACCAGGCTAGCAAGAGCACGCTGCAGACTCTGCGAATCGTCGCTCACGCGCTGCGCGGCTCGCCCACCCCGTTGGGCGCGAGCTTGCGGGTGTAG
>JBQCFR010000168.1:0-3519 GCA_051958885.1 Tsuneonella sp. | reverse complement strand
TTCACGTCGGCATCTCCGCCGGCGAAGTGATTGCCGGGGCGCTCGTGATCGGGGGATTCGCCGCTCTCGCGTGTTCTCTCGGCTACGACCGTGGCTACAGCTGCACTTACGGCGGCCCGTATTACGGCGACAACTATCGCTACGATAACCGCTACTACAACGGCTACAACCGCTACGGCGACCCGCGCACCGCGGTCGAGCAGTGCGTCAACGCCGCGACCCGCAATGCCAACCGCTACGGCTACGGCCGCGGCGCGCGAGTGACCGACATCCGCGACGTCGATGCCAAGCGCGACGGCTACCGCGTGAAGGGCACGATCATCGTGAACGAGCGCAACGGCGGCTGGGGGCGCGACTACAACTACCGCTACAGCGGCCGGAACTACGACTCGGGCCGGTTCACCTGCGACGTGCGCTACGGCCGCGTCGTCGACCTCGACTACAGCGGCATCCGCGGGCTCTAAGTAACCGCGATCACGCAACAAACCACCACTGAGCGGTTCAGGCAGTCGAAAGCCTGAACCGCTTATTTTTTGCCTCACGCCGGGGTATGGTACCACCGGAAGCGGTGAAGGGTTCGGCCCATGTCCAACGTCTCGCGTATCTCGGGCGGCATCGCGCTGCTCGCCGCCGCCACGATGGCGGCCACTCCGGCCGCCGCCGCCAGCTTCGAAGCGCAGACCGCGCGCAGCAGCGTGCCGGTCGCCGCGGCGTGGGACAGCAATGGCCAGAACGCCGACCAGTACCGCCGCTACCGCTATCGCCATCACGACGGGATCGACGGCGGCGACGTGCTCGCGGGCGTGCTGATCCTCGGCGGCATCGCGGCGATTGCGAGCGCGGCGAGCAATTCCTCGCGCAACCGCACCTATCGCTACCCCGACACCTACCCGAACCCTGACTATCGCACCCGCCCCTATGAGTACCGCCCGTACCGCGGCGACTCGCGCTATCTCGATTCCAACGGGATCAACGGCGCGATCGATTCCTGCGTGCGCGAGATCGAGCGCGATCGCCGCATCGGCAGAGTCGATTCGGTCGACCGGCTGAGCGACGGCTGGCGCGTCACCGGCTCGGTTGCGGGCGGCGAGGGCTTCACCTGCCGCGTGGGCAACGATGGGCGGATCGACGATGTCGACTACGGCGCGCGCGCCGGCTGGCAGGGCAGCGATGCCGCGCCCGGCGCCGCCGACCGGCAGTGGAGCGACGATCAGTACGCCTCCGCGCGCGCGGCGCAGAGCCAGGCGCAGCCGGCCTATCCGGGCGGCCCGCTGCCGGGCGACGACGCCGGCGCGAGCGCGGACGACGGCCGCTACGCGACCTCTCAGGCGAGCGACGTTCCGGGCTGACGCCATCAGTCGGGACGGCGGCGGCGTCCGTAGCTCGGCAGTCCGAGGTTCCAGTGGATCGCCGCGCCGCGCAGCGCGAAGGCGGCGATCCACGCTCCTCCCCAGGTGACCGCGTCGGGCAGGGCGAGCAGCGTGCCGCCCACGGTCAGCAGCGCCGAGAGCGCCGCGGCGGTGACGTAGAGCTCGGGCCGCATGATGATCGAGGGCACGCCCGCGAGCACGTCGCGCATGATGCCGCCCGCACAGCCCGACACCACGCCGAGCACCGCCGCGGGCAGCGGCTCGACGCCGTAGGCGAGCGCCTTCGCCGTGCCGAGCACCGCGAATGCCGCCAAGCCCGCGGCGTCGGCCCATTCGAGCAGCTCGTTCTCCCACCATTCGTGCGGCGTCCACCACGCGATCACCGCGGTCGCCAGGATCACCGCGGCGACCCACGCGTCGTGCAGCCAGAATGCCGGCGCGCCCAGCAGCATGTCGCGCAAACTGCCGCCGCCGACCCCCGTCACCAGCGCAAAGAACGCCACCGTGACGAACGTCTGCCGCAGCCGCGCGGCGAGCAACGCGCCGGTGAGCGCGAACACCGCGGTGCCGATCAGGTCGAGCGCGGGGGGGAGAGCGGGCGGGTTCACCTGCTCAGCGCGCGAGCACCTCGCCGATCGCGCCGGCGGCGGCGATGCAATCGAAGTCCGCCCACTCGCGGCCGATCACCTGCATGCCGCACGGCAGCCCGCCGCTTGTCCCCACCGGGACGATCGTGGAGGGCAGGTGCGGGAACGTCGCCAGGCCCGCCCATGCGAGCGCATCGGCGAAGGCGCTGTCCTTGCCGTTGATGCTGATCCGGCGCTCGGCGATCGGCGTGGCATCGTGGGCATAGGCGATGAACGGCAGCGGCGGCGCGAGCACGAAGTCGTACTCCTCGAACAGGTCGGCCCAGGCGTAGCGGTTGCGCGCCTGCGCATCGAGCAGCAGGTAGTAATCGGCGAGGCTGAGCACCTGGCCGCTGGGCCCCGGCCGCCCGCGCGCCATCGCCGCGTTGAGCAGCCGCAGGTAATTGGCGTGCTGTTCGGCGAGGTCGGGGAGCAGGTCGCTCTGCCGATCCAACGTCGCGCCCGCGCCGGCGATGGCGGAGAGCGCCGCCTCGATCGGCTCGCGCACGCTGGCGTCCACTTCGCTCACCGGGTGTTCGGTCACCGCCAGCACGCGGAGCTGCGACAGCGGCTTGGCGCGGCGCTGCAGCGGGCGCTCGGCGGTGACTTCGAGCAGCACGGCGAGATCCTCGGCCGAGCGCGCGAGCGGGCCAACGACCGAGAGCGGCCCGTCGTGCACGTCGTTGTGCCCGGCCATCGGATGGGTGTGCCCGCGCCGACTGACGAGCCCGAAGGTCGTCTTGTGGCCGTAGATCCCGTTGAAATGCGCCGGGTTGCGGATCGAGCTGCCGATGTCGCTGCCGTATTCGGCCGGCACCATCCCGCTCGCCACCGCCGCCGCCGAGCCGCCGGATGAGCCGCCCGAGACGCGGGAGTTGTCGTAGGGGGTGTTGGTGTGGCCGTAGACCGGGTTGTTCGATTGCAGGTCCGCGAGATCGGGCGGGACGTTGGTCTTGCCGAGGATCACCGCGCCGGCCTGCTTGAGCAGCTCGACGACGCGCGAATCCTTCTGCGCGATGTGATCCTTGAACTCGAGATGCCCGAACGTGGTCGGCAGCCCGGCGACGTTGAAGCTTTCCTTGACAGTCATCGGCACGCCGAACAGCGGACGGCCCTCGGGCGACTGCCCTTCCAGCGCCCGCGCCGCATCGCGCGCGCGGTCGAAGTCGCGCACCACGACGGCGTTGATCGGCCCGTCGAGCGCCTCGATCCGCGCGATCGCGGCGTCGGCCGCCTCGAGCGGCGAGAACTTGCCGGAGCGGATTTGAGCCGCGGT
The DNA here is from genome assembly GCA_051958885.1 of Tsuneonella sp. GTDB lineage: Bacteria > Pseudomonadota > Alphaproteobacteria > Sphingomonadales > Sphingomonadaceae > Tsuneonella. Next base: position 247 of record JBQCFR010000168.1, on the reverse strand, counting down.
TTCGATCGCGCCGGGTTCGTCGGTCAACTTGGGAAGCGCCATGCGGATATCCTCGTTCTATTCAGGAAAGTGCGCGAGAACGCTGAACCCTGTCACACTGTCACACAGTCCTGAAGCAGGAATGTTCATCCGGCCGGGCGACCGGCGTGGGCTGTGCCGAGGGGTGGATACAGGGGCTCGCATGGTGCGAGACTAGGCGTTCCTGCCGACGGTAGGAAAGCCCCAATCTCGCGCCTGGCGCGGCGGC
>JBQCFR010000167.1:0-2224 GCA_051958885.1 Tsuneonella sp. | reverse complement strand
AGCTTGCCCGTTTCGGGTTGGACGATCTTCTTCAGCGTCATGAACCGCGTCCCGCCGCCAGCTTCGACATCGTTCAGATAAACCATGAATGTCCAGGTACGTTGACCCGCCACAGAGCAAAACCGCTCCCAGTCGGCGCCGTACGGGTCGAAGTAATCGGTGTGCGGCTTGAATTCCTGGCCGACGTCGTAGCGCTGTCCCTGGACCGGCTCGCCGTGCGCCGGATCTATGCCGCACAGCGCGAAGAGCTGGACTTCGAGCTCGCGCACCAGCGGAGCACTGGCGGGCAAGTCGCAGGTCTCGCTGGTGCGAAAGAACTTGTCGCCGTTGGCATCGGCGATGGTCGAGGGGCGGCGGCCAGCGTCGATCAGCGCGATTAGCTGGCGGCACAAGCCAGGGTCGAGGAAGCCGCGGAGCTGGAACAGCTCGAGCTTGTCGCTCGGCACGCGCTGCACGCCTGAATGATCCAACAGCCGCGCCGCAGAGGATTCGCCGGGTTGAGCCATGGTGATCGCGTAGAGCATCGCACCCCGCGAAACAATGTTGCGCGGGGAGCGGGGCAGCGCAGTTTTCGCTTCCCAAACTGGAGCCGCTATGCAACAGGCGCACGCCCTCGCGGTAAGCGCCTTGACGCGGCTGTGAGCGGGTATAATTGCCCCGCCTCACGGCATGCACGCGGGGCATGTGGCGATCGTAGCTCAGTTGGTTAGAGCGCCGGTTTGTGGTACCGGAGGTCGGGGGTTCGAGACCCCTCGATCGCCCCATTTTCCCGTTTGTCTGCCGCCATCTAGTGGCGACCTGCGGGAACATCCCATGACGGCATTCTGGACCGAAGCGGACTATGACGATCACGAGCTGGTGCAGCTCGTGCGAGACCGCAAGTCGGGCCTCACCGCGATCGTCGCGGTTCATTCGTCGCACCTCGGGCCAGGCGCCGGCGGAACGCGGTTCTGGCATTACCCGGAGCCCAAGGATGCGATGCGCGATGCGCTGCGCCTGAGCCGCGGGATGAGCTACAAGAACGCCATGGCCGGCCTGCCGATGGGCGGCGGGACGGCGGTCATTCTCGCCGACAAGGACCGCACCAAGACGCCAGAACTGCTCGCCGCATTCGGCGACGCGGTCGAGGCGCTCGGCGGCAAGTACGTCACCGCCGAAGATGTCGGCATCAGCGAAGCCGACATGGTTGCGGTCTCGCAGCGCACCCGGTTCGTCTCGGGCTTGCCGGTCGAGGAAGGCGCCGCAGGGGGCGATCCGGGACCGTTCACCGCGATGGGCATCTACCTCGGCATCAAGGCGGCGGGGGAGCACAAGCTCGGCAAGGACACACTCAAGGGCGTGCGCGTGGCGCTGCAGGGCACCGGCAGCGTCGGCGGCGGCGTGGCGCGGCTGCTGCACAAGGACGGCGCAAAACTCGTCGTTGCCGACATGGACGCTGCGAGGGCGCAGGCGCTCGCGGCCGAAGTGGACGGCGAAGTGGTATCGCCCGAGCAGATCATGTCGGTTGGCTGCGACGTGTTCAGCCCCAATGCGCTGGGCGCGATTCTGGACGACGAGGGTATTGCCCGGCTCGACTGCGCGATCGTCGCGGGCGGCGCCAACAACCAGCTTGCGCGCGAGCACCACGGCGCCATGCTGGCGGAGCGCGGCATCCTCTACGCGCCCGACTATGTGATCAATGCCGGCGGCATCATCAGCGTGACGCTCGAATACCTGTGCCGGCGCGACGGGGCGCCGTGCGACATCAACGAGGTGCGCAAGCGGCTCGCGCAGATCCCCGGTCGGCTGGAGGAGATCTGGCGCGAGAGCGACCGGACCGGGGTCTCGTCCGATCAGGTGGCCGACCGCATGGCGCAGAAGCTGATCGGGCGTTAAGTTCCCGCCTCTTTAGGCGGAATCCCTTGCCGGGCGCGGGCCACCCTGCCAAAGCGGCGGCGGACGGATTTCGCACTCGATGCACGGCTTAGCCAACCCCAAACGCTTTCTGGCGCTCGCCCGCTGGCTGACCCCGCTGTTGCTGGCGCTGGGGCTGCTCCTGGCGGGCGCGGCGCTCACCTATGGGCTGATCGGCGCCCCGGCCGAACGGCTGCAGGGGGATTCGGTGCGCATCCTGTTCCTTCATGTGCCCTCCGCGTGGCTCGGCATGGCGGGGTGGATGACGATCGCTGCGGCGAGCCTGACGGAGATCGTCTGGCGCCACCCGCTGGCGGCGCTCGCCGGGCGC
>JBQCFR010000166.1:0-2173 GCA_051958885.1 Tsuneonella sp. | reverse complement strand
ACGCAGTCCGAGCGTCTCGAAGGACCCGCGCTGATGGAATCCCTCGCCGCCCTGATCGACGCGCTGGTCTACACCCGCAGCCGCAACGAGAAGCTGCGGCTGATCGCCGAATACCTGCAAGCCACGCCCGACCCCGACCGCGGTTGGGCGCTCGCCGCTCTCACCGGCGGCCTGAGCTTTCCCGCGGTCAAGCCGGCGGTGATCCGCAACCTGATGCACGAGCGCGTCGATCCGGTACTCTGGACGCTGAGCCGCGACTTCGTCGGCGACACGGCGGAGACCGCCAGCCTGCTGTGGCCAGCGCCCGCGACGCACCCCGATCCGCCGACGGTGTCCGAAGCGATCGACGCGCTGTTCGCGATGACCCGCACCAGCGTGTACTCGGATCTGCCCAGGCTGCTCGACCGGCTCGAGCCTTCGGGCCGCTTCGCGCTGCTCAAGCTCGCCACCGGCGCGATGCGGATCGGCATCTCCAGCCGCCTGGCCAAAGTCGCCTTCGCGCAGGCGTTCGAGGTGTCGGTCGAGGAAGTCGAGGAGCACTGGCACGGCCTCACCCCGCCTTACCGCGAGCTGTTCGCCTGGGCCGCGCACGGCGAGGCGCCGCCCGATACCGCGAACATGCCGACCTTCCGCCCATTCATGCTCGCGCACCCGCTGGAGGACACGCGCCTCGATCTCGCCGACTACGCGGCGGAGTGGAAGTGGGATGGGATTCGCGTGCAACTCGTCCATTTGGGCGGCGAGACCCGGCTCTACTCGCGTTCGGGCGACGACATCTCGGCCACCTTCCCCGAACTGCTCGACGTGCTGCCGATGGACGCGGTGCTCGACGGCGAGCTGCTCGTGCGGGGGAGCCACCAAGGCGGCGAACAAGGCGGCGCGGCGAGCTTTAACGCGCTCCAGCAGCGGCTCGGGCGCAAGGCCGTGAGCAAGAAGATGCTCGCCGAATACCCTGCGTTCGTGCGGCTCTACGACGTGCTGATCCTCGAAGGCCGCGACTTGCGCGAGCTGCCGTGGGCGGAGCGCCGCGCGGTGCTCGAGAGCCTCGTGTCGCGGCTGCCCGCCTCGCACTTCGACCTCAGCCAGGTGGTCGAGGCGATCGACTTCGATCATCTCGGGCAGATTCGCGCAGGCGCGCGCGACGAGGCGATCGAGGGGCTCATGCTCAAGCGCCGCGATTCGCCTTACATCGCCGGCCGCAAGACCGGGCTGTGGTACAAGTGGAAGCGCGATCCGCTGCTGATCGACGCGGTGCTGATGTACGCGCAGCGCGGCAACGGCAAGCGCAGCAGCTTCTATTCGGACTATACGTTCGGCTGCTGGGACGGCGACCCCGACGCGGGGGCGGAGCTGCTGCCCGTCGGCAAGGCCTACTTCGGGTTCACCGACGAGGAGCTGAAGCAGATCGACCGCTACGTCCGCAATCACACCCTCAACCGCTTCGGCCCGGTGCGCGAGATCGACCGCAGCCTGGTGTTCGAAGTGGCGTTCGACTCGGTGCACGCGAGCAAGCGCCACAAGTCGGGAGTGGCGATGCGCTTCCCGCGCGTGCACCGCATCCGCTGGGACAAGCCCGCGCACGAGGCCGACCGGCTCGACGCGCTGAAGGCGTTGATCCGCGATTGATGGGGCGCTCCCGGCTTCGCTCGGGCCGAACGGAAGGGTAGCGCGGATTGTATCGGAAGCCGTTCGTCCTGAGCTTGTCGAAGGACTTGGTCGAGCGTAGCCGAGACCGACTTTTCGCCAACCGGAGGACTCGATGTCTTACGCCAGCTCCGCACTGACCACTTTCGCGCAGCTCCTCGGCACGCTGACGCACCTGATCGCCAAGGCCGAAGAGTCGGGCAAGCCGGACCTGCTCTCCGCCCGGCTCGCCGAGGACATGTTTCCGCTGGCAACTCAAGTGCGCATCGCCACCTTCCAGGTGCTCAATACGCTGAACCGCCTCGCCGGCGTCGAGCACACGCCCGACGAAGGCGATCCGGCGACGTTCGCCGAGGCGCACGCGATGGTCGCCAAGGCCGGCGAAGCCGTTGCCGCGACCGACGCGAGCGCGTTCGCCGCGCCGGATGCGCCAGTGGAATTCGACCTGCCGAATGGGATGGCCTTCGCGCTCACCGCCGAGGAGTACGTGCGCGACTGGACTTTGCCGCAAGTCTATTTCCACCTCACC
>JBQCFR010000165.1:0-6141 GCA_051958885.1 Tsuneonella sp. | reverse complement strand
AGGGCCGTTAACCAAGCTTGGGGTTGCTCCCGTTCACGCGGCAGAGTTAACGCGGCGTCGATGAACGCCCCGCTAAGCCTTTCGCCCTCGGCCCGCAACGACGCGCGCCCGCTGGCGATCGAGGCCATCGGCCTGGTCAAGCGGTTCGATGGCTTCACCGCGGTCGACGGCGTCGACATTTCGGTGCCCGAGGGGGCGATCTACGGCGTGCTCGGCCCCAACGGCGCGGGCAAGACCACCACGCTGCGGATGCTGCTGGGGATCATCGATCCCGACGAAGGCGTGCGCAAGGTCTTCGGGCACGAGCGGCCGCACGACATCGCCCGGCTGATCGGCTACCTGCCCGAGGAACGCGGGCTCTACCCGTCGATGAAGGCCTACGAGGCGATTGCCTTCCTCGGCGCGCTGCGCGGCGTTCCGCTCGAGGAGGGCAAGCGGCGCGGGCGCGAGTTGCTCGAAGGGCACGGCATGGGCCATGCTGCCGAGCGGCAGATACGCCAGCTCTCGAAGGGCATGGCGCAGACCGTCCAGCTCCTCGGCACGCTCGTCCACCGGCCTCGCCTGGTGGTGCTGGACGAACCCTTCAGCGGGCTCGACGCGCTCAACCAGGGGCGGCTTGAAGACATGATCCGCGCGCTCGCGGCGGAAGGCACCACGGTAATCTTCTCGACTCACGTGATCGCGCATGCCGAGCGGATGTGCGAAGGCGTGGCGATCATCGCCGGGGGCAAGGTGCCCTATTCCGGATCGGTCGACGCGGCGCGCGACCGCATTCCGGCGCAGGTGCGGCTCGAGACCGCCTCGCGCGACGGACCGTGGCGCGCCGCACTTCCGCGCGCGAGCAAGGCGGAGGGCAATTTCTGGACCTTCCCGCTGCCGGGCAGCGGTATCGAACCGCTGCTGCGGGCACTGATCGAGGGCGAAGCGGGCATCCTCTCGCTGTCGATCGAACGCGCCGGCCTCCACGATGCTTTCGTGCACATCGCCGGCGAAGCGGCTGCCAAGGCGCTCGACGAAGCGAGCCCGGCGGAGCAGGCGCGATGAGCGAGACGAGCCCAAAGAGCCGCCTGTCGCTGCTGCAGGCCGCCTATGTCGTCGCCCGGCGCGATTTCCGCGCGATCCTGTTCTCCAAGGCGTTCCTGTTCTTCCTGCTTGGGCCGATCTTCTTTCTCGGGCTCAGCGTCGGCGGCGGAATGCTCGGCAAGCGCGCGGCCGAGAACGCCGCGCCACCGGTGCTCGCAGTGGCAATGGCGCCAGCGGATTCCGACGCGATTCTCGATGCGCGCGAGCGGCTGGCTCCGCTCATCGACCTCCCCGTGATGGAAGCAGTCGCGGGCCACACCGCCAGGCCCGCAGCGATCCTCGGCGACTCGGGCAGGAATTACGGTGCCGTGCTAGCCGGAACGCTCTCCGCGCCGCGCCTCGTCGGCACCCCCGAGCTGCTCGAGAAGTGGCGCGGCGAGGTCGCGCTGACAGCCGCCTACGCGGCCGGGCAGACCCAGTCCTATCCTCCGGTCGCGCTCCAGCCGACCGCAACGAGCGGCGCGACCAGGCGCAGCGACCGCACCGGCACCGCGACCGGCGCGCTGACCTTGCTGTTCCTGCTGACCATGCTCCTGGCGGGCATGGTCATGTCGAACCTGGTCGAGGAGAAGGCGAACAAGATCATCGAGATCCTCGCCGCGGCGATCCCGATGGACGCGGTGTTCCTCGGCAAGCTGTTCGCCATGCTCGGCGTCAGCTTCGTCGGCATCGGCGTGTGGGGCGGGCTTGCGCTCGCGCTGATCGCGGCCGGCGGCGGCAACCAGCTTGCCGGATTGACGACGCCGGCGGTCGGCTGGCCGCTGTTCGCCGCTTTGTTCCTCACCTACTTCGCGATGGCGTACCTGCTGCTCGGCTCGATCTTCCTCACGATCGGCGCGATGGCGCCCACGGTGCGCGACGTGCAGACTATGTCGATGCCGGCCACGATGCTTCAGCTGGCGGTGTTCTTCCTCGCCACCTATTCGACCACCGACCTCGGCTCCCCGGCCGAACTGTTCGCGATTCTGTTCCCGCTGAGCTCGCCCTACGCGATGGTCAGCCGCGCCGCGCAGGAGCCGGCGCTGTGGCCGCATGTCGCCGCGATCGGCTGGCAGGCGGCCTGGGTGATGCTGTTCATCCGCATCGGATCGACGCTGTTCCGCCGCCGGGTGATGAAGTCGGGACCGCCCTCGCCGCGCAAGCGCAAGCTGTTCGCGCGCCGCCACGGGACTCCTGTTGACACTCGTGTAGGTTTGGCGAGATAAGTTGCAAAACAGCACTCGCGTCAGGGGGCGCCGCGAGCACCGGGAGAACGGATCGATGGCCACCCAACTCGCGCCCGATGCGCCTGTCGAATATCGCACCTCGCCGACTGCGGCGGAGATGCTGGACGATTACTTCCGGCGCAATCCCGACGCCCATCCGGTGCACACCGACCATTGGGACGTCAGCCGCTCGGATATTTACGTCCAGGACCGCTGGCAGCCGGTGTTCGCCGAAATGCGCGCGAAGGCGCCCGTCAACAAGGTCACCGGGACGCCGTTCGGGGATTTCTGGAACGTGACCACGGTCAAGACGATCCAGCATGTCGAGGCGCTGCCCGAGATCTACTCGTCGTCCTGGGAGCACGGCGGCATCACCATCGGCGAGCCGCACCGCGAGGTGAGCGAGGAAGACAAGTTCCAGTTGCCGATGTTCATCGCGATGGACCGTCCGCAGCACACCGGGCAGCGGCGCACCGTCGCGCCGGCGTTCACCCCGGCGGAAATGGAGCGGATGAGCGCGGAAATCCGCCACCGCACCGCCGAAGTGCTCGATTCGCTGCCCTACGGGGAGACCTTCGACTGGGTCGACAAGGTCTCGATCGAGCTCACCACCGGGATGCTGGCGATCCTGTTCGGCTTCCCGTGGGAGGACCGGCGGCTGCTGACGTACTGGTCCGACTGGTCGGGCGATGTCGAGCTGGGGCTGGTGCCCGAGCTGATCGAATACCGCCACGGCATCCTCTACGAGATGGGACACTACTTCACCAAGCTGTGGAACGAGCGCACCAACGCCGAACCGACGCCCGATCTCATTTCGATGATGATCCATTCGCCGGCGATGAACCAGATGAGCTTCAACGAGTTCGTCGGCAATCTCGTGCTGCTGATCGTCGGCGGCAACGACACCACCCGCAACACGATGAGCGGGATCGTCGAGGCGCTCGACACGTTCCCGGACCAGCGCGCGTTGTTCGAGCAGGATGCCTCGCTGATCCCCAATGCGGTTCAGGAATGCATCCGCTACGTAACCCCGCTGGCGCACATGCGGCGGACCGCGCTCGAGGATGCCGAGCTGTTCGGCGAGCAGATCAAGCAGGGCGACAAGATCGTGCTGTGGTACATCTCCGCGAACCGCGACGAGTCCGTGTTCGAAAGCCCCGACAAGCTGATCATCACCCGCGAAAACGCCCGCCGCCACCTGTCGTTCGGTTACGGCATCCACCGCTGTGTCGGCGCGCGCCTGGCCGAGCTGCAGTTGCGCATCCTGCTGGAAGAGATGCACAAGCGCCGGATGCGAGTGAACGTGACGGGCGAGAAGCGGCGGGTGCGCGCGAACTTCGTTCACGGCTTCCGCAAGCTGGAGGTCGAGCTGTCCAAGTTCTGACGGCGGTTCATCCGCGGTTGCCAACCGCCCTGCTAGGGAGCCGGACATGATCCGCAAGTCGCGCCGCTCGTTCCTGTCTCTGCTCGGAGCCACCGCGGCCGTCCCCGTGCTCGCCGCGTGCGGGGTCAGCTCCGCCAAGGCCCGGAGCTGGCCCAAGGGTCTGAGCGATGCGCAGTGGAAGACCAGGCTGACGAAGACCCAGTACTGGATCCTGCGCGAGGCGGGTACCGAGCGGGCGTTCAGCTCGCCGCTCAACAACGAGCACCGCGCAGGGACATTCCTCTGCGCGGGCTGCGCGAACCAGCTCTATTCCTCGAAGACTAAGTTCGAGAGCGGCACCGGCTGGCCAAGCTTCTGGCAGCCGCTGCCGGGCGCCGTCGCCACGGGCACCGACTTCAAGCTCGGCTATCCGCGCACCGAAGTGCTGTGCGCCGATTGCGGCGGTCACCTGGGGCACGTGTTCGACGACGGACCCAAGCCCACCGGCAAGCGCTATTGCATGAACGGCGGCGCGATGATCTTCCGGGTCGCCTGATAGGGTTTGTCTCGCGCGCACAGCAAAACGGGGCGGCAAAGGCCGCCCCGTTGCTGTTTGGTCTGCTGCCAGTTTAGCGGACGCGGCCGCGCTGGAACAGGTTGACGATCGCCAGCAGGATGATCGCGCCGACGATGGCAATGATGAACCCCGGCAGGTTGAACGACGAGATGTTCCCGCCGAAGCCGAGCAGCGGCGCGATCAGCCAGTTGCCGAGCAGCGCGCCGATGATGCCGACGATGATGTTGAGAAAGATGCCCATCGACGCGTCGCGCGCCATGACCATGCTTGCCAGCCAGCCGGCGACGCCGCCGACGATGATTGCGATGATAAGGCCCATATCTGCACTCCTCATGTTGTTCACGTATCGGAGGCAAAACGTGGCTGGCATGAGACTGGTTCCCGCAATCGTGCGCGCCCTCGCGCTGCAGGCGGCGGAGGGCGGCAAAAGTCGGGGAAAATGCGGAGGGTTCTACCCCGGCAATCAGTACTTGCGCTGGCGTTCGTAGAGATCGCGGTAGTGCTGGATACGGGTCACCCGAAGGCCCTGCATGCCCGAACGATCGACCGCCCGCTGCCACGAGGCGAACTCCTCGAGCGTGAGGTTGTAGCGCTCGAGCACTTCGTCGATCGTCAGCAGCCCGCCGTTGACCGCGGCCACGACCTCGGCCTTGCGGCGCACCACCCACCGCTTGGTGCTCGGCGAGGGCAAATCGTCGATGCCCAGCGGTTCGCCGAGCGGTCCGATCACCTGGGCCGGACGAATTTTCTGGTTCTCGATCATCGTGTCTCTCGGTCGCAGTGACCCGCGGGCTGCGCGGCGGCCTGGGTTATGTCCTCGGTGTCTTTGCGATCGGCTAAAGCATCGGGGTTAACAGAGCCTTTGTCAGTCTCGCGAACGGCCAACGCGCGCGCCGCCTGCGGCGCAAAGCTTGCCAGATCGCTGCGGGGGCGCGCGAAGACATGGCGCAAGTCGCGCGCGGTGGCGAGCTTGACGACGAGATCGGGCCACGCGGTGACGTGCATCGAGCCTGGCTCACCTGCGGCACCGGAGGGCAGAGGTCCTTCGAACATGGTCTCCGCATTAGCCTGCCAGTCTCAAGATCGGGTAAACCGACATTTTACGCTCTGGTCACGTTTGCGCGGCGCGCGCTGGCACAGCGGCGACGCGGCGTGTAAGGGCGCGCGCGATGAATGCCCCCGTCGCCTTCTCGCTTCCGCTCGACGCCGCCGCGCTGTTCGACTTGTCGCGCGCGGCGAGCGCGTCCCGCATCGTCGTGGCAATGTCCGGCGGGGTCGATTCGTCAGTGGTGGCCGCATTGGCGGCGGCCAGCGGGGCGGAGGTGATCGGCGTCACGCTTCAGCTCTACGATCATGGCGCCGCAACCGGACGCAAGGGCGCGTGCTGCGCGGGCGACGACATCCGCGACGCGCGCGCGGTGGCCGACCGGCTCGGCATCGCGCACTACGTGTTCGATCACGAGAGCGCGTTCCGCGAAGACGTGGTCGAGCGGTTCGCCGATGACTATCTGGCCGGGCGCACCCCGGTACCGTGCATCCGCTGCAACATGGGGCCAAAGTTCACCGACCTTCTGGCCATGGCGCGCGAGCTAGGTGCGGATTGCCTCGCCACCGGCCACTATGTGCGCCGGGTTGTGGGAGCGGCCGGGCCCGAGCTTCACCGCGCGCTCGATCCGCGCGAAGCCGCCGCGCTGTTCGATCTGCCGCGCCCGGCCGCCGAGTGCCGCATCGTCGTCGCGATGTCGGGCGGGGTCGATTCGTCGGTCGTCGCCGCACTCGCCGCCGCCAGCGGGGCGGAGACGATCGGCATCACCTTGCAGCTTTACGACTACGGCGCGGCGACCGGGCGCAAGGGCGCGTGCTGCGCGGGCGACGACATCCGCGATGCGCGCACCGTCGCCGACAAGCTCGGC
>JBQCFR010000164.1:0-5904 GCA_051958885.1 Tsuneonella sp. | reverse complement strand
CCAGGTCATGCTCGCGCGCGATGCGCTCGGCGAATGGCCCAAGGGTAAGATGGACTTCGCCGAGGAGGAATCCGAAGCAGAGTACACCGCCGACGGCCGCCTGCTTACCAACATCGTGATGATGGGCATGGGCGAGCCGCTGTACAATTTCGAGAACGTCCGCGACGCGCTCCGGCTGGTGATGGACGGCGACGGTCTGGCGCTGTCGAAGCGGCGCATCACGCTCTCGACCAGCGGCGTGGTGCCGATGATGGCGCGCGCGGGGGAGGAGATCGGGGTCAACCTCGCGGTCTCGCTCCACGCGACCAACAAGCCGGTGCGCGACGAGATCGTGCCGCTCAACAAGAAGTACGGCATCGAGGAACTGCTGGCCGCCTGCGCCGCCTACCCCGGCGCGAGCAATGCGCGGCGGATCACCTTCGAATACGTGATGCTCGCCGGCAAGAACGACAGCGACGCGGATGCGCGCGAACTCGTCCGCCTGATCAAGCAGTACAAGCTGCCCGCCAAGGTCAACCTGATCCCGTTCAATCCCTGGCCCGACGCACCCTACGAATGCTCGAGCCCCGAACGCGTCCGGCGCTTTTCGGAGATCGTGTTCGAGGCCGGCATCAGCGCGCCCGTGCGCACCCCGCGCGGGCGCGACATCGACGCCGCCTGCGGCCAGCTCAAGACCGCCGCGGCCAAGAAAAGCCGCGCCGACCGCGACCGCGAGGCGGCCGCCGTGCAGTAGGCCCGTGGCTCGGCTTGTCCGCAGCGGATGCACGGCTCGTCGCTCAATCGGCGGTCGCGTGCCCCGTTCATCGGGCGTTGTGAAACCCTGAACGAGAAGCGGTGTTCTGCACTCGATTCAAAATCCGCAGGGAAAAAAGGAAGAACAATGAAGAACGCACTCCTCGCCATCGCCGCCGCCGGTCTGGTAGCGGCCCCGACGGCCCCGGCGCTGGCGACGCACCGCCATCACCACTACTCCGACCAGCGCGAGTACCGGACATCGTCGAACGGCGTGCGCTACTGGCGCGGGAACGACGGGCGCTATTACTGCAAGCGCTCGAACGGCACGACCGGGCTGATCATCGGCGCCGCCGGCGGGGCACTGCTCGGCCGCGCGATCGACACCCACGGCGAGCGGACGACCGGCACGGTGCTCGGCGCCGCGGCGGGCGCGCTGCTCGGCCGCCAGGTGGAGCGCGGCTCGGTCCGCTGCCGCTGATCCGACATTTTCAACTGTGATCTGGCGCGTCGTCTCTTCGGAGGCGGCGCGCCTTTTCAATGGCTTGCCAGGCAGCCAAAGCGCGCCTTGCACAAAACGGTCGAACAATCGTCTTCGTTCATCGCAGGTTGGGAAACCCTGAACAGAATTGAGCGTTCAACAGGTGACCCCGATGGAGGGAAAGGATCGACCGATGAAGAAGACACTCCTCGCGATCGCCGCAGCCGCGCTGACGCTCCCGCTCGCCGCGCCGGCCGCCGCCGACCCGCCGCCATGGGCGCCCGCACATGGATGGCGCGAAAAGCATCGCTATGACGACCGCCGCTACGACCGCCAGCAACGCTACGATTCGCGGGACTATTACAGCGACGGGCGCTATCGGCAGCCGCGCCGGATCACCCGCAACGACTATGTCTGGCGCGGTGACGACGGCCGCTACTATTGCCGCCGCGGCAACGGCACGACCGGCCTGATCATCGGCGCGGGCGCCGGCGCGCTCGCCGGGCGGGCGATCGACAATCGCGGCGACCGGACGCTCGGCACCGTGCTGGGCGGTGTCGTCGGCGGTCTGCTCGGCCGCGAGATCGATCGCGGCGGGCTGCAGTGCCGCTAGGCCACCCGGCCTGACCGACCAGGATGAAGGCGCGCTGCTTCACCGGCGGCGCGCCTTTCGCTTTCCTACCGGCGCGCCGGCGTGCATCATACCGGCATGCCATTCCGCCGCCCGCTCGCCGCGCAGTATCCCAACAGCGCCCGCGCAGAAGGGGTGAGCGGCCCGACCGACGCCTGCCGCATGTTTTGCCCAGGACAGTGTGACAGGCGTGACACCGGCCACGTGTGTTCAGCCGCGGGCCTGCGACAATGAACCCACCGGCGGTTCTCGTTACCGGCGGGGCGAAGCGGATCGGGGCCGCGATCGCCCGCGCATTCGGCGCGGCGGGGTGGCACGTGGTGATCCATTGCCGCCGCTCGCGGGACGACGCCGAAGCGCTCGCCGCCGAGCTACCCTCCGCCGAGACGGTCGCCTGCGATCTCGCCGATGCCGAAGCCGCGTCCGCGATGATCGAGACGCTCGCCGCACGCCTCGATGACTGGCGCGTGCTGGTGAACTCGGCCGCGGTGTTCGAGCCGGACGATGCGAGCGCGCTCGATCCAGCGGCGTTCGAGCGCGCGATGCGGGTCAATGCGGCAACCCCTGCGCGCATGGCGCAGGCGTTCCTCGCTTCCGCACGCGCCATTGGCGGGCGGCGGGTGATCCAGTTCACCGACCAAAAGCTCGCCAATCCCAACCCCGATTTCTTCAGCTACACGATGAGCAAGCACGCGGCGGCGAGCGCGGTGCCGATGCTGGCGATGAGCGCCGATCCGGCCGACCGCGTCTATGCCCTGCCCCCCGGCGCGATCCTGCCGAGCCATGATCAGACTCCGCAGGAGACCGAGGTCAGCCACCGGCTCAACCTGCTCGCGCGCAAGACCGGCGCCGACGAGATCGCCGATGCGTGCCTGTGGCTGGCCGACGGCTGGCTGGCGAGCGGCGAGACGCTCTACGTCGACAGCGGCCAGCACCTGCTGCGCCAGCCGCGCGACGTGATCTATCTCGCGCGCGAGGGGAGCGCATGAAGCGTCACGCGCTCTCCACGCGGCTGTGGCACTGGGTGAACCTCTTGTGCGTGGTGATCCTGTTCATGTCAGGCCTCAACATCTCGAACGCGCACCCGCACCTCTACTGGGGCGAGTGGGGTTTTCAGCCGCGCGACGCCTGGCTTGCCGTCAAGCGCTGGCCCGACTGGGCGACGATCCCGGGCCACTACAGCCTCTCGGGCGCGCGCGACTGGCACCTGCTGATGGCCTGGCCGTTCGCCGTGGGACTGCTGCTGATGTGGACCGCGATGCTGGCGAACCGCCACTTCCGCCGCGACGTCATGACCACCCGGGAGGAATGGCGCTGGGCGGCGATCGGCGCGGATCTCGCCAAGCACCTCCGGCTCGAATTCACGCACGAAGGCGCCAAGTTCAACTTCCTCCAGAAGCTTGCCTACGGGATCGTTCTCGGCGTGTTGCTGCCCGGCATGGTGCTGACAGGTCTCGGCATCAGCCCCGGAATGGGCCCCGTGATGGCGCCGCTCGTCGAACTCGTCGGGGGGCGCCAGTCGGTGCGCTCGCTGCACTTCGTCATTGCCTGGAGCCTGTTCGCGTTCCTCGTCCTGCACGTGGTGCTGGTCCTCGTGTCCGGTCCGCTGCGGCAGATGCGGGACATGATCACCGGAGGCGCCGATGAAGCGTAGAGGAGTTCTCGCCGGCCTCGGCGCCTTCGCGGTCGGCGCCTGCTCGAAGGTCGCGGACAGCGGCGCGGGCCGGTCGCTGTTCGCCGCCGCCGACCGCTGGCATCGCGGTGCCCAGCGGCTGCTGACCGGCGATGGCCTCGTGAAGGAGTACGATCGCTCCGAGGTCTCGCCGTTCTTTCGCGGCAATGGCTCGCAGACCGTCGACACGCCCGCTTACGCCGCGCATCAGGCGGCAGGCTTCGCCCAGTGGCGGCTGGCGGTGGGCGGGCTCGTCGAGCATCCGCTGGTCCTCAGCATGGACAATATCCGCCGCCTGCCGCAGCGCACCCAGGTCACCCGGCACGACTGCGTAGAGGGATGGAGCGCGATCGGCGAGTGGACCGGCCCTCAGCTTGCAACGATCCTTGCCGGCGCGCAGCTCAGGCCCGAGGCGCGCTACATCGTGCTGCGCTGCGCCGATACGCTCGCCGGCGCGCCGTACTACGAGAGCATCGATCTGGACGATGCGCATCATCCGCAGACGATCATCGCCCACATGCTCAACGGCGCCCCTCTGCCCGTGCGCAACGGCGCGCCCCTGCGGCTGCGGGTCGAGCGCCAGCTCGGCTACAAGCATGCCAAGTACCTGACCGGGATCGAAGCGGTCGCCAGCCTAGACGGGATCGGCGGCGGCAAAGGCGGCTACTGGGAGGACCGCGCCGGGTACCAGTGGTACGCAGGGGTCTAGATTCCGCCAGCCAGGCCCTTCGAGACGCTCGGACTTCGTCCTCGCTCCTCAGGGCGAACGGCGTCTGGAGAGCTTCCTCCTCCTCCGTGCGTCCTGAGGAGCGGCTGAAGCCGCAGGCTGAAGACGCGTCTCGAAGGACCGTTTCGCCGACGTCGCCGTAGTTGACACCCGGCAGGGCGCTGTCACAACTTCGTCCCTGAGGAAGCAGAGGGAAAATCCAGACTTATGTGGCTGCTCGACACGTTCCTGAGCCGCGCGATCAAGCGCGGCAAGCTGGTGGTCACCGATCACGACGGCAAGGTCTACGAATACGGCCCCGGGCCGGCGATGGACGAGCGCGGCCCCATTCGCGTGCGGCTGACCAGCCCCAAGGCGGCCAATCACATCGCGCGCTATCCGCAAGTCGGCGCGGGCGAAGCCTACATGTGGGGCTGGCTCGTGGTCGAGGAGCCGCACGACATCCGCGACATGATCCTGTTCGTGACGCTCAATGCGAAGCGGCTCGGCGATGCCTCGCTTTCCGCCAAGGGGCCGCTGCGCAAGGCGGCCCAGGCGGTGCTCGCCAAGGCGGATTCGATCAACCTGCGCAGCAAGGCGCGCAAGAACGCCGAGCACACCTATAACCTCACGCGCCGGCTCTACGAGTTGTTCCTCGACGAGGACCGGCAGTACACGATGGCCTATTACCGCGATCCGGATGCCGGCACGTCGCTCGAACAGGCGCAGCTCGACAAGAAGGCGCACATCGCCGCCAAGATGTATCTGAAGCCGGGCATGAAGGTGCTCGACATAGGCTGCGGCTGGGGCGGGCTCGCGATGTACCTCCACAAGCATTACGATGTCGAAGTGCTCGGCGTCGCGCTCGCCGAGGATCAGATCGCCTTTTGCAAGGAACGCGCCGCGGCCGAGGGCGTGGCCGACAAGGTCAAGTTCGCGCTGATGGACTACCGCGATGTCGAAGGGCAATTCGATCGGATCAGCTCGGTCGGCCTGCTCGAGCACGTCGGCACGCCGCACTACCCGATCTTCTTCGAGCACACCGCCCGCCTGCTCAAACCTGACGGGGTGATGTTCAGCCACTGCTGCGGCCGCGCGAAGGGTCCCGGCAGCACCGACGCGTGGACGCGCAAGTACATCTTCCCCGGCGGCTATATCCCGGCGCTGAGCGAGCTCGTCACCCAGTCGGAAAAGAACGGCTGGCAGGTGATGGATGTGGAGGCGATGCGCTTCCACTACTCCTACACGCTGGAGGAATGGTACAACCGCACGGTCCTGCACAAGGACGAGATCGTCGATCTCTACGACGAGCAGTTCTACCGCATGTGGCAGTTCTACCTCGCCGGGGCGGAGCAGAGCTTCCGCAACGGCAACATGGTCAACTGGCAGATCGTCTACGTGAAGGACCGCACCGCGATCCCGATGACGCGCGACTTCATGTACGAGGAGAGCGCCCGGCTGCGCGAAAGCGACGAGGCGCCGGCCTGGAGCCTCGATCCGGCGCTGCGCGAAGCGGCGGAGTAAACAAAGCGCAAGGAACCTTGGCTGCGGCGCAGCATTTCACCGACTGGTGAGTGCGCGCATATTCAATCGGCTGATCGGCTCGGCGGTCAAGCGCGGCCGGCTCGAGCTGGTTCATGCCGATGGGCAGGAAGTGACCTTCGGAGAGCGTGCGCCCGGCT
>JBQCFR010000163.1:0-6529 GCA_051958885.1 Tsuneonella sp. | reverse complement strand
GAAGCCGGCCTAGGCGCGCTCGCCTCCCACAGTTCGATCGGGTTGCCGTCGCAGTCGGCGATCCGCGCGAAGCGGCCGACGCCGTCCATTTCCTCCGCAGGACCGGCCTCGATGCCGGCCGCGCACAATCGCGCGAGCAGCTCGTCGAGCCCGGTCACCCGCAAGTTGAGCATGGCCTGGCGCTCGGCGGGCCAGTAGTCGGTGTCCGCCGGGAAGATCGCGAACGCGGTGTCGCCGGCGTCCTGCACCCAGGTCCAGTTGCCGTCCGGGTCCGCCTGGCCCGCCTCGGTCGCCGCGATGCCGAGGCAGCGGTGATACCATGCCGCCAACCGCGCCGGATCGGCCGAGCGGAGGAACACGCCGCCGATCCCCAGAACTTTGCCCATCGCCCTCACCCCCATCTTGCCGTGCCTTGCGGCGAAGCTAGGATGGCGCGGGGACGCGGTAAAGCGGCGGGAGACGCGGGGACATGGGGCTGATCGCCGACTATCGCGGGCTCGCCCGCCCGCAGAAGACCGCGATCTGGGCCAGCTATCTCGGCTGGATGCTCGACTCGTTCGACTTCTTCCTGCTCGTGTTCATGCTCAAGGCGATCGCAGCCGAGTTCCACGCCGACATCGAGCAGGTGTCCGAAGCGCTGTTCCTCACCCTCGCCGCCCGCCCCGCCGGCGCGCTCGCGTTCGGCTGGCTGGGCGACCGGTTCGGCCGGCGACCGATGCTGATGGTGGTGATCGCCGCGTTCTCGGTGCTCTCGGGCCTGTCGGGCCTCGCCGGTTCGCTCGGCCAGCTGCTGGTGATCCGCGCGCTGTTCGGGTTCGCGATGGGCGGCGAGTGGGGGCTCGGGGCGAGCCTGGTGATGGAGACGATCCCGATGCGCATGCGCGGTATCGTCTCGGGCCTGCTGCAGTCGGGCTATCCGGCGGGGTATCTGCTGGCGAGCCTCGTCTACTTCCTGGTCTTCGACGCGATCGGCTGGCGCGCGATGTTCTTCATCGGGCTCGCCCCCGCGCTATTCGTGCTGTTCGTCCGCAGCCGGGTCGAGGAGAGCCCGAAGTTCGCCGCGCGCCGCGGCCAGCCGCGCCCGAGCCTCGCCGCCGTGCTCGCCGAGCACTGGAAGATGGCGCTCTACCTGGTGGTGCTGATGACCGGCATGAACTTCCTCAGCCACGGCACCGGCGATCTTTACCCCACCTTCCTCCAGCAGCAACGCGGGCTCGATACGCATGGCACCGGGCTGCTGGCGATCGTGCTCAACGTCGGCTCGATCCTCGGCGCGATCGGTTTCGGCCTGTTCGCCGAGCGGATCGGCCGGCGGCGCAACCTCGCGCTCGCATGCCTGATGGTGTTGCCGGTGATCCCGCTGTGGGCATGGTCGAGCAGCCTGACGGGGCTGGGCGCGGGCGCATTCCTGATGGGCTTCGCTGTGCAGGGTGCGTGGGGCAATATCCCGGCGTACCTCAACGAGCTCTCCCCCGGCGCGGTGCGGGCTATGTTCCCCGGCCTGGTCTATCAGCTCGGCAACCTGATCGCCTCGCGCGTCTCGCCGATCCAGGCGGGAATCGCCGAGCGCCACGGCGGCGACTACGCCCATGCGCTGGCGCTGACGACGGTGATCACCGCGGTGGGCCTGATCGCCTGGATCTGGTTCGGTCCCGAGCGACGCGAGGAACTCGACTAGGGGCTCGATACCGGCCCAACCGGTTGCGGTTGAAATCGGTTCGCGCGCGCAGTATCGCGCGCTCATCCGGCGAGCCGGCGGAGACGCGTTCCTGCGGAGGTTAGGAGCGCCAGCGCCCCGGCCGCCCGCACGGCTCCTGCCTCCCTGGGAGCGTTACCAAAGGGAAGGCACCACTCTCATGTCCGATACGATCGACCCCGCCGCCACGCCGCGCCGCAAGCCCAAACGCGAAGTGACCACGATCGGCGGCCATGCGCTCAAGCCCGCGACTCTGATGATGGGTTACGGCTACGATCCGGCGCTGTCCGAAGGCAGCCTGAAGGCGCCGATCTTCCTCACCAGCACGTTCGCCTTCGAGAACGCCGCGGCCGGCAAGCGCCACTTCGAAGGGATCACCGGCAAGCGCCCGGGGGGCGCCGAGGGGCTCGTCTATTCGCGCTTCAACGGCCCGAACCAGGAGATCGTCGAAAACCGCCTGAGCATCTGGGACGGCGCGGAAGAGACGCTCGTGTTCGCCAGCGGCATGACCGCGATCTGCATCCTCATGCTGACGTACTGCTCGGCCGGCGACGTCATCGTCCACTCGGGCCCGCTCTACGCGGCCAGCGAGGGGTTCGTCGCCAAGACGCTCAGCCGCTTCGGCGTGAGCTATGTCGACTTCCCCGCCGGCGCGAGCCGCGAGGAGATCGACGCGGTGCTCGCCAGGGCCAAGGCGCAGGCGGCCGAGCAGGGCGGCAAGGTGGCGATGATCTACCTCGAGAGCCCCGCCAACCCCACCAACGCGCTGGTCGATGTCGAAGCGGTGCGCGACGCGCGCGACGCCGCCCTGGACCCCGACCAGACTCCGATCGCGATCGACAACACGTTCCTCGGACCCTTGTGGTCGCGCCCGCTCGATCACGGCGCGGACATCGTGGTCTACTCGCTGACCAAGTACGTCGGCGGGCATTCCGACCTCGTCGCCGGCAGCGTCTCGGGCGCGAAGAAGTGGGTCGATCCGGTGCGCATGCTCCGCAACACGATGGGCGGGATCGTCGATCCCAACACCGCGTGGATGCTCCTGCGCAGCCTCGAGACGGTCGAACTGCGGATGGCGCGCGCGGGCGAGAACGCGGCGAAAGTCTGCGCCTTCCTCAAGAGCCATCCCAAGGTCGAAGGGCTCGGCTACCTCGGCTTCATCGAGGACCCGCGCCAGCGCGACATTTTCGAGCGGCATTGCAGCGGCGCGGGCAGCACGTTCTCGGTGTTCATCAAGGGCGGCGAGAAAGAATGCTTCCGCTTCCTCGATTCGCTCAAGATCGCCAAGCTCGCGGTGAGCCTCGGCGGCACCGAGACGCTGGCGAGCCATCCCGCCTCGATGACGCACCTGTCGGTTCCCGACGCGCGCAAGGCGAGTCTCGGCATCACCGACAACCTCGTGCGCATCAGCATCGGCATCGAGGACCCGGACGACCTGATCGCCGACTTCGACCAGGCGCTCGCCGCGGTCTAGGCGACGAGGTCGATCTGCTGGCGAAACCAGTGGTGCAGCCGGGCGTAGAACCTCTGCGGCGTCGCGGGGATCGCGACCGGCTCGGACGCGGCGGGCGGCTCCGGCTCGGCGAGCCCGAACGCCACCGCCCCGGCGAGGTCAAGCCGGCGCATGAAGCACACGCCGATCATGTAGCGGTCCTTCCACACTACGATGCCCGATACCGGGCGGCAGCCCGGCAACTGGATCAGCGCCGTGGCTCCGATCTCGGCATTCGCGTTGCTCATGCGGATGCGGCAGCCCTCGTACGAAACATTGTCGATCTGCCCGCGAACCGGCTTTGCCGGAATGCGACACGCAGCGGCGATGTTGACCTCGATCCGCGCTTCTCTCCTGCGGTCCATCACGACTACCCCCAACCGGGAAATTACGGAGCGGGGTTTAACAATCTATAAAGTCGCGTTTTTTGCAGTTTTGGGGTCGACGCCCTGTCAGCGCTGCCCCAGTTCGCGTTCGAAGGCCCCTACCGCGGCGACGCCCTCCTCGGCCTGGAGCTTGAGCTTCGTCAGTCCGTTCAGCATCGCCCGCATCGACAGGCGTACTTCCTCGACCAGCTCCGCCTCCGTCAGGTTCGGCAAATGCGCGACCGCGTTCACCATGGCGACGTGGCAGCGCTCGCCGTCCAGGGGCGTGAGCGCGTAAGCCTCATGCTGGTTCAGCCGCCGGCCGACCGGCGGCACGATCTTGGCCGCGTAGCTGTACGCACGGCCGGGAACCGCTTCGGTGACGGTGAACAGGAAATTGAGGTCCGGCGTACGGTCGTACCACATGCGGAACTCGCGCGGGTTGTCGGCGACGCGCCTGACTTCGCTACCGCGAGCGCGCATCCGGTTACGCGGATCGTCCAGGTCGAGCAGCGCGTAAACCTCCTCCGCCGGGCGATCGATCTCGATCGCGGTCTTCAGCTCGATCGGCCGGGCCGGATCAAGGCCGGGCTGAGGTTTCTTCCTGCGCAGTCCAAACATTGCTTCTCCCCTTCGGGAGAGCCATTAACCCGCGCGGGGTTGAGGATCGGTTAGCCGCGCCACTCCCGCCGCTCTTCGGCCTGGCGCAGGACTTCGTAGGCGACCTGGTATTTCTGAAACGCCTTCGCCGCCTCGGCATCGCCGGGCCTCACGTCGGGGTGGACCTGCTTCGCCTTGTCGCGCCAGGCCTTCTTCACCGCCGCGAAGTCCGCATCAGGTTCGAGCTCAAGCGCCTCGAGCGCGCGCATCTCGTCGACGCTGCGGCTGCCGTCTCCACTCGCGGCCCAGCCGTAGTGTTGCGCGCTCGCATAACCGGCGTTGTCGCGCTGCTCGTCGGCAGCACGGCCGGCCGCCTCCTCTTGCGAGAGCCCTTCGAAATAGTCCCACTTCGAATTGTACTCGGCGGCATGGCGCTGGCAGAAGTACCACCGGTCGGGGCTGTTCGGGCTCTTGGGCGCGGGGCAATCGCCCGGTTCCTCGCAGCCGTGGCGGTCGCACAGCCGCACCTGCGTCGCCTCACGCGCGCCGCCGTAGCTGCGCCAGCGCGGGAAGCCCCAGTCGAGCGAACGGCGCGACCCGCTCATCGAGGTAACCGTGGATTCATCATCGGCCATCTAGGGCGCGCCGGCCCACGGTGCAAAGCGTAGCGGGAAATTTTCTCGCCGCATGTTGCGCCGCAGCAATTCAGTTCCTAAGTGAAACCCATGAGTCCCCAAGTCTCGATCGCCGCTGCCGCATCCGCGCTCGCGCTCGCCGCGCTTTGCCTACACGCGCCCGCGCTCGAAGGGCGCACTGGCCGCGGCTTATTGGTCGATTCCGTCGCATCGACCCTGGCGGCTCCCGCCCTGACGCTGCGTACGCTGCTCCGCCGCTAACCGCGCGGCGGCTCGGGCGCGAACGTCCAGAGACCGCGCGCATAACTGACGAGCACACCCCCGAGGTTTGCCTTGCCGGCGACGCCGACGACGCCGATCAGGCGGGCCGCTTCGCCGAGCGAGACTGCTGCTCCGCCGCATCGTCTGATTGCTTCAGCGATCAGCCGGAGCCTGACCAGCTCGGGGACCTCGCGCTGCCGCCACTGCAGCACGCCGCCCGCCGCCTCGACTTCGCTCTCCCACACCTGTTTCACGATCCATTCGATCGCCTCGTCCGCCTGGGCGAGATGGCCTGCTGAAGCAGCGATGGCTGGCTGATTGAGCCAGTCGGCCTGCGCGAGCGCGCTGCGCATCCGCGCCCGGTCGAAACGCGGGTCCGCATTCGAGGGATCGCGCGCGGGCGTCACCCCGGCTTGGGCGACGATCGCCTCCAGCTCCCACTTGCGCCAGGCGAGCAGCGGCCGCACCACCGGAACGGGAACGCCGCGCATTCGGGTCAACCCCCGAATACCCGCCAGTCCGCTCACCCCGCTGCCGCGATTGAGCCGCATCATGACCGTCTCGGCCTGGTCGTCCGCATGGTGAGCAGTCAGCACCGCCCCCATTCCCCGCTGCTCGGCCCAGGCCCCGAGGGCTGCATAACGCGCCGCGCGAGCGCGATCCTGCAGGTTGCCGGGCGCGAGCGTCACAGTCAGCGTGGCATGCGGCACGGCTAGCTCGCCGCACAGCGCGGCCACCGCGCGCGCTTCGTCGGCGCTCTCGGGCCGCATGCCATGATCGACCGTCGCCGCATGGACCTGCCCCGGGCAAGCCGCGCGTACCAGCAGCAGCAGCAGCGCGAGACTGTCCGGGCCGCCGGACACCGCCACCCCGAGCGGTCCCAGGTCGCTGCCGCAGGCCGCCCGCAGGTCGGCCGCAAAGCGCTCTACAAGGTGCGGAGCGGCCCGCGTATCAATTGCACTTCACTTTCTTGCGGTCCGCTTCGTACTGGCTCTTGAGCCGCCCGGTGGCGACCACCGGAGAGGTCTCGCTGAACTCGGACAGCGCGATACATGCGCGGCTGGTATCCTTCACCGCGATCATGCTCTCGGCGAGGTAGAGCAGGCTGTCGGGCGCGCGCTCGCCGTTCTTGTCAGCCTGGTAGTTCTTGAGGAACCACGGTGCCGCTTCTTTGGGCTTTTCATCGTCGAGATAGGCGCGGCCGAGCAGATTGCGGCCATAGCTGATCCGCGCATGCTTCGGGTACTTTTCGACGAACAGCGAAAGCTGCTGCTCGGCCTCGGGATAGAAGCCCGCCTCCCACAGCCGGAAGCCGTAGCTGTATTCGTCGTCACCCGGGTCATCGGTCTTTGGTTTGGCGATCGCCTGCACCGCCGCCAGCCGCTCCGCCGTCGGGCCCGCTGGCTTCGTAGCCGCGGGCTTGCTCGCCGTGGACGTCCGCGTCGGTGCGGGTTTGATGGAGGCCCCGCCCGTCAACGCC
>JBQCFR010000162.1:0-4380 GCA_051958885.1 Tsuneonella sp. | reverse complement strand
AGGGCAAGTGGAAGGAAGGCGACAAGGCATTCCGGGTCGCCGGCCAGCTCGGCTGGCGCGACGTTCCGACCCAGCTCTACTGGATGCAGGTGTCGATCGCGACCGGCGATTGGGACATCGCCGCCGAGCGGGCCGATGCGGTCCTGCGGCTGGATCCGAAGCAGGCGGACGATCCGCGCATCGTCGGCCCCTTCGAGGACAACCCCAAGGGCCGCGCGGCGCTGATCGCGCGTATGGCGAGCAATCCGCCGTGGGTCGCCGCCTACCTCCGGCCGTCTACGGATACCCCGGTCGACCGGCTCGAGAAGCGCGCGGTGGTCTTGAGCGAGATGACCGGCGCCGCCAGGCCCTCGTGCGATCTCGCCGCGCCGTTCGCCGCGCGGCTGGCCGCCGCGCACCAGGTTGCGCAGGCGTTTGCGATCTGGCGGCGCAACTGCCCGGCGGCAGGCGCAGCGCTGATCCGCGACCCGTCTTTCGCAGCCGCTGACGCGGCCCCGACGGTGCCGTTCGAATGGCGGCTGGTCTCGAGCGGCTCGGTAACCGTGACCCCCGCCGACGACGGCAAGGGCCTCGCCATCGCTACGCGCGCGTCGTTCCCGCGCGAGTTCGCCCGCCAGTTGCTGGTCCTGCGGCCGGGAGCATACCGGCTGAGCTGGCGCGAGCAGGGCAGCAGCCCCGCCGCCGCGGCCCGCATCATTACGTCGGTGGGGTGTTACCCGACCGACGGCAATCGCCTGTCCGCCTCGGCGGAAGGGGAGCGCACGAGCGTCCGCTTTGCCGCCGATCCCCGCTGCGACGGGCTATGGCTCACGCTGCTCGTCGCGCCTGGCAGCGCGGACCTGCGGGTCTCCGACGTTCGGCTCGACCCGGCCTAGCCTCAGGCGGCGGCTTCGCCCGCCCCGAACTGCAGCGAGGCGAGCCTGGCGTAGAGGCCGCCTGCCTGCGACAGCACGCCGTGGCTGCCCTGTTCGACGATGCGGCCGTCGTCCATCACCACGATGCGGTCGGCCGCGCGCACGGTGGCGAGGCGGTGGGCAATGACCAGCGTCGTGCGGCTCTCCATCAGCCGGTCGAGCGCCTGTTGGACCAGCCGCTCACTCTCGGCGTCGAGCGCGCTGGTCGCCTCGTCGAGCAGCAGGATCGGCGCATCGCGCAGCAGCGCGCGGGCGATCGCCACCCGCTGGCGCTGCCCGCCCGAAAGCTGCGTACCGTTTTCGCCGAGGAACGTGTCTAGCCCGCGCGGCAGGTCGCGCAGGAACGCCTCGGCGTTGGCGGCGCGCGCGGCTTCCCAGATCTGCTCGTCGGTCGCGTCCCACGCGCCGTAGCGCAAGTTATCGCGCGCGTCGGCGCTGAACAGCACGCCGTCTTGCGGCACGAAGGCGATGCGGCGGCGGATGTCCGCGGGATCGGCGCTGGTCAGCGGCACGCCGTCGAGCCGGATCGAGCCGGCCTGGGGGTCGTAAAACCGTTCGGCGAGCTGGAAGATCGTGCTCTTGCCCGCGCCCGAAGGCCCGACAATGGCGACCGTCTCGCCCGGCTGGACTTCGAGCGTGAAGTCCTTGAGCGCGGCGCTTTCCAGCCGGGTCGGATAGCGGAAGCTCACATTGCGGAAGCTCAGCGAGCCGCGCGGCGGCTCGGGCAGCGTCTCGGGCCGCTCGGGCGCGGCAATCGCCGGCCTCTCGACGAGCAACTCGTTGAGCCGGCTCGCCGCCCCCGCACCGCGCAGCAGGTCGCCGTAGACCTCGGTCAGCGAACCGAACGCGCCCGCCACGAGGCCCGCGGTGATCACCACCGCGGCGATCGTGCCGCCGGTGATCGAGCCGCTCGCCACGCCCACCGCACCGCGCCACATCAAGAGCGTGATCGCGCCGAAGATCAGCACGATGATGATCGCGGTCATCGCCGCGCGGATGAGGATGCGGCGCCTCGCGGTGGCGAAAGTCTGCTCGACCGCCGCCTCGAAGCGCGTGTGCTCGCGCTCCTCCTGGTTGAACGCCTGGACGACTTTCATCGCGCTGAGCACTTCGGTGACCATCGCGCCGATGTCCGCCACCCGGTCTTGGCTGGTGCGGGAGACGTTGCGCAAGCGGCGGCCGAACACGGTGATCGGCACCACGATCGCCGGGATCACCAGCACCATCCACATGGTCAGTTCGGGCACGAGGTAAAACAGGTAGATCGTGCCGCCGATCGCCATCAGCAGGTTGCGCAGCGCAACCGATACGGTGGTGCCGACGACCTGCTCGATCAGCGTCGTGTCGCTGGTCATCCGGCTGGAGATTTCCTTCGGACTGTTCGCCTCGTAGAATCCAGGTGCGAGCCGCAGGAGGTTGCTCTGTACTTTCAGGCGGATGTCGGCGACCACCCGCTCCCCGAGCCACGAGACGAAGTAGAACCGCATCGCGGTGCCCAGCCCCAGCACGAGCACCACCATGAACAGCAGGCGGAAGCCGCGCGCGAGCGGGGCAAGGTCGCTGCCCTTCGAGAACCCTTCGTCGATCACCAGCTTGAAGTAGGCCGGGATCGCCAGCGTCGCAGTGGCGGTGATCACCAGCGCAATCAGCGCCAGCGCGACCTGCATCGGATACTGTCCGGCCTGGCGCCAGATCATGAACAGCGGACGGATGGTGCGCGCCGCGAGCGGGTCGCGGGGCTTGCGGCGGAACAGGCCCCGGCGCGGCGCGGGCTGCGGCTCGACTTCGCTCATCGCGCGTCGCCATACGAGGTGGCAACGGCTAAATCCACCGCCGATCCTGCTCGAAGTTGGTGCTGGACCCGGCGTGCAAAGTTGTGCGTTGCACAATGAACCGATCCCGGGCACCATGCCCGTGGGAGCAGGGGAACCGAGTGCTGTATCAAGCTTACGAACTGCAGCGCGCATGGCTCGGCGGCGCCAGCGCTTGGGCCTCGATCGGCGCCGAACTGCTCACCAATCCGCGTCTGCCGATGGGTTATTTCGGGATGGGCCCGGTTGCGAGCGCGCTCGAGGTCTTCGCGCACGCCGCCCAGCCGCGCGGCAAGCCGGCTTTCGCGCTGCCCGAAGTGACCGTGGACGGTCGGACCTGGCCGCTGACCGAGGCGGTCGTGAGGCACAAGCCCTTCGGCGATTTGCGCCGCTTTAGCCGCGAGGGGCTGCCGGGCGATGCGCCCAGGGTGCTGATCGTCGCGCCGATGAGCGGGCACTACGCCACGCTGCTGCGCGGCACCGTCGAGCGGATGGCGGAAAGTAGCGAGGTGTTCATCACCGACTGGGCCGATGCGCGGAACGTGCCGCTCGAGGCGGGCCGGTTCGATCTCGACGACTACATCGACTATCTTATCGACTTCCTCGCCTTCATCGGACCGGGCACGCACGTGATCGCGGTCTGTCAGCCGTCGGTCCCCGCGCTCGCCGCGGCGGCGGTGATGAACGCCGGGCAGCACCCCGCGCGCCCGGCCAGCCTGACGATGATGGGCGGGCCAATCGATACCCGCCGTTCGCCCACCAGCGTCAACGACCTGGCGATGGAGCGGCCGATCGCGTGGTTCCGGCAGAACGTGATCGCCACCGTGCCGCTGCAGTACCCGGGTCACGGCCGGCGCGTGTATCCCGGCTTCCTCCAGCTCACCGGGTTCATGAGCATGAACTTCGCGGGCCACCTCATGAGCCATTACGAGATGTTCAAGCATCTCACCGCAGGCGACGAGGAGAGCGCGCAGGCCGCGAAGGACTTCTACGACGAATACCGCAGCGTTTGCGACATGACCGCCGAGTTCTACCTCCAGACGGTCGAGGAAGTGTTCCAGAAGCACTCCTTGCCGCAGGGTACGTTCACCCATCGCGGCGAGCCGGTCGACCTGGGTGCGATCCGCGACACCGCGCTGCTCGCGGTCGAAGGCGAGCGCGACGATATTTCGGGCGTGGGCCAGACCAAGGCCGCGCTCGAGCTGGCGACCAACTTGCCGGCTTCGCGCAAGCGCTATTACCTCGCCGAAGGGGCCGGCCATTACGGCATCTTCAACGGCAGCAAGTGGCGCGAGCAGATCGCCCCGGTCGTCGAGGCGTTCATCGCCGAGCATGGCGCGGGCAGGCTTGGCGCCGCAGCCTAACTCACATCAAGTCGCGGAACTTAACCGCACAGCGGGGGATTGGCCGGGTTGTAGCGCAGCAACCGGAGACCACCCCCGTGCCCGACGATCCGCGACCGTCCGACGACGCCCCCGTCGCCCATTCCAAGACCGCCGAGCCCGATCGCGCGCTGCTCGAAGAGGCGGTAACCCTCCGCCGTCCGGCGAGCGAGCTTTACGCCTTCTGGCGGGCGCAGGAGAACCTCGCCGGCGTCATGGAGAACGTCGTGCGCATCGAGAAACTCGACGACAAGCGGTCGCGCTGGACCGTCA
>JBQCFR010000161.1:0-2450 GCA_051958885.1 Tsuneonella sp. | reverse complement strand
CGCAATCGGTGAAAGCCGACAGCGGTGTCGCGGCGACCAAGCTGATGGACGTGCAGGCGGTGCTCCAGTCCGCCGCGCAGGCGAAGGACCACGGCAGCCAGCGCTTCTGCATGGGCGCCGCCTGGCGAAATCCCAAGGACCGCGACATGCCCGCGATCGTCGAGATCGTGAAGGGCGTGCGGGCGATGGGGCTGGAAACCTGCATGACGCTCGGCATGCTGACGCCGAAACAGGCGGACATGCTCGCCGAGGCCGGGCTCGACTACTACCACCACAACATCGACAGCAGCCCCGAGTACTACGAGCGCGTGATCACCACCCGCACGATGAGCGAGCGGCTCGATACTCTCGCCAACGTGCGCGCGGCGGGGATCAACGTTTGCAGCGGCGGGATCGTCGGCATGGGCGAGACGCGCGCCGACCGGGTCGGCTTCATCCACACGCTCGCCACCCTGCCGCAGCATCCCGAATCTGTGCCGGTCAACGCGCTGGTGCCGGTCAAGGGGACGGTGCTGGGCGACATGCTGGCGGATACCCCGCTCGCGAAGATCGACGACATCGAGTTCGTCCGCACCGTGGCGGCGGCGCGGATCACCATGCCGCTGTCGATGGTGCGCCTGTCCGCCGGCCGCGAGTCCATGAGCGAGGCGACCCAGGCGCTGTGCTTCCTCGCTGGCGCGAACTCGATCTTCACCGGCGACAAACTGCTGACCGCGCCGAATGCGGGGGATGACAGCGACGCGGCGCTGTTCGCGAAACTGGGACTGACGGCGCTGAAGGGCGAGGAGCCCCTTCGACAGGCTCAGGGCGGGGCGTGCAGGGTGGCCGAGGCGGCGGAGTAGTGCCGACCGTCCTGCGCGTCGGCCCGTTCCGATTTTACTTCTACAGCCACGAACCCAACGAACCGCCGCACGTTCACGTCGATCGCGGCGAGGCGACGATTAAGGTCTGGCTCGACAGCGGCGAGGTAGCGAAGAGCCGGGGCTTTCGCGCGCACGAGATAAATGACATCGTGACGCTGCTTGACGAGCACCGCGTTCGCCTGCTGGAGGCGTGGCATGAATATTTCGGCTAGGGTTACCGACGAGCGAGTGCTCGATGTGCGGTTCGATGAGGCGAGTTTGATCGTCGACCTCATGGATGGCCGGACCATCTCGGCTCCGCTCGCATGGTATCCGCGCCTGCTTCACGCGAGCGCGCAACAGCGGGCACATTGGGAAAAGGCCGGCGCGGGCTACGGCATTCATTGGCCGGAAATTGACGAAGACCTCAGCACCGAGGGGCTGTTGCGCGGCGCGCCTGCGCCGAAGCCCTCCTGATAAGGACCAGCATGTTCTCCAAGATTCTCATAGCTAACCGGGGCGAGATTGCTTGCCGGGTCATCAAGACCGCGCGCCGCATGGGTATCGCGACGGTCGCGGTCTATTCGGACGCCGATGCGCGCGCGCCGTTTGTGCGGATGGCGGACGAGGCGGTGCATATCGGCCCGGCGCCGGCGGCGGAGAGCTATCTCGTCGCCGACAAGATCATCGCCGCGTGCAAGCAGACGGGCGCGGAGGCCGTGCACCCGGGCTACGGCTTCCTGTCCGAACGGACCAGCTTTGCCGAGGCGCTGGCGGCCGAGGGGATCGAGTTCATCGGCCCGCCGGTGAACGCGATCGCGGCGATGGGCGACAAGATCGAGTCCAAGAAGCTCGCCAAGGAAGCGGGCGTCAACGTCGTCCCCGGCTTCGTCGGCGAGATCGAGGACACCGAGCACGCGGTGCGCATCTCGGCTGAGATCGGGTACCCGGTGATGATGAAGGCCAGCGCCGGCGGCGGCGGCAAGGGCATGCGCCTCGCGTATAATGAAACCGACGTGCGCGAAGGCTTCGAGAGCGTGAAGCGCGAGGGGCTGAACAGCTTCGGCGACGACCGCGTGTTCATCGAGAAGTTCATCCTCAATCCGCGCCACATCGAGATCCAGGTGCTCGGCGACAAGCACGGCAACATCGTCTACCTGAACGAGCGCGAGTGCAGCATCCAGCGCCGCCACCAGAAGGTGGTCGAGGAAGCGCCGTCCCCGTTTGTTACGCCGAAGATGCGCCAGGCGATGGGTGAGCAGTGCGTCGCGCTCGCGAAAGCGGTGGGGTACTACAGCGCGGGCACGGTCGAGCTGATTGTCAGCGGCGCGGACCCGAGCGGCGAAAGCTTCTACTTCCTCGAAATGAACACCCGCCTGCAGGTCGAGCATCCGGTGACCGAGGCGATCACCGGCATCGACCTGGTCGAGCAGATGATCCGCGTCGCGGCGGGCGAGAAGCTGCCTTTCACTCAGAGCGACATCGGCATAAACGGCTGGGCGATCGAGACGCGCGTCTATGCCGAGGACCCCTATCGCGGTTTCCTGCCGAGTACCGGGCGGCTGGTGCGGTATGAGCCGCCGCTTGCCAAGTTCCACCAGGCTCCAT
>JBQCFR010000160.1:0-3705 GCA_051958885.1 Tsuneonella sp. | reverse complement strand
ACACGCTGGCGCAGCACTGCGGTATCTCGACTGCGGACTGCGTCCTCCGCTCGATACGAACGGAGGTGGAGGGGATCATCATCATTCGCCGGCCATCTTGCTCACGGCATCCACCAGCTGGCCGTAGTTCTCGATCTCGGCCTGCTGGTTCATGCTGATTATGATGTCGAACTCGTCCTCGATCGCGGCGACGAAGTCCATCACCGTCAGGCTGTCGAATTCGAGGTCGCCGGCGAAGGTTGTGGAGTCGGTTATCTGGACGCCCTTCTTGTTGAACGGCGCGATCTGCTCGCGGATGCGGCGGTCGACGTCTGATCGGTCCATCGGGGCTTGGGTCCTTGCAAAAGCTACGCGCTGGTGGCTCTCTGCCACGGCAATGCGGCGCACAAGCGGTGCGCGGCGGCGCTTGTCAAGGGCGCGGGCTCTTGGCAAGTTTCGCGCCTCGCGCACGCCGCCCGCGCGGGAACGGGGGATTCGATGACCGCAGCCGCCGAGCCGAACGCCGCACCCGGGCCGCCCGAGGCCGAGGCCGCTCCGCCCAAGCCGTTCGCCACCAACGCGGTGCAGATGCTGCGCAATGCGCAGTCGAGCACGCTGACACTGTCGCAGATGGCCGATCAGAAGGCATCGATCCTGATGGGCGCGACGTTCGTGGTGTTCTCGCTCTCGGTCGGCCGCGCGCTCGCTTCGAACGGCGGGCTGCCGTGGTCGCTCTCCGTGCTGGCGTTCTTCGCGTTCCTGAGCGCGCTGTGCGGCGTTTCGGCGGTGCTGCCCTCGGTGCGCACGCCTAGGCCGAATCCCGCGTTCGTCCCGAACAAGATGTTCTTCGGCCATTTCGCCACCCGCGACGAGGAGGAATGGACGCAGGAAATCCTCGCCGACTTGCGCAGCGAGGAGGCGATGTTCCGGATGATGCTGCACGATATCTACCAGAACGGCCAGGTGCTTCACCGCAAGAAGTACCGCTTCCTCGGCTACGCCTACCGCCTGTTCATCGCCGGCCTGGTGGCTACGATGGCGACTTTCGCGATCGAGATCATCGCGAAGGTCTGACGTTGGGTGCATTGAGCCAATGGCGAAATGCACCACCGGTCTTGCGCCGCAGGAGTGGTGCATTTCGGCGAATGGTGCATTTCGGCTTCGCCTCAATGCACCCTACGGATCACTAACCAGCTTGCGCACCGCGGCCATGAACGGCCCGATCGATACCGGCTTCGACAGATACCCCGCGGCCCCGGCGTCGCGGATGCGGTCCTCGTCGCCCTTGCCGGCGTAGGCGGTCACCGCGAGCACCGGGATGTCGTGGAGCAGCGCCTCGCGCTGCATCGCCGCGATCAGGTCGACGCCCGAGACATTGGGGAGCTGGATGTCCATGATCACGAGGTCCGGGGAGAACGCCCGCGCGGCGCCAAGCACGAGCTCGCCATCGGCCACCGGCTCGACCTCGTAGCCGCTCGCGCGCAGCACGTCGCAGAACAATTTGCGGTTGAGGTCGTTGTCCTCGACAACCAGCACTTTCTTTGCCACCGGGGCCGCTCCCTTCACGGCTCCGGGCCTTCTGGCGCTCACAGGAATTAGACAAATCATTCGCGAACCCGCCATGCAGCACCGTCCCGGCGATCCCGCCACGCTCGCGCTGTCGGCGCTCGGCTGGGTGCTTGCCGAGCAGGACCGCGCGGACCGCCTGCTCGCGCTCACCGGCCTGACGCCCGAAGTGCTGCGCGAGCGGCTGACCGAGCGCGAGGTGCTGGGCGCGGTGCTCGACTACCTGGCGGGGCACGAGCCCGACCTGGTGCTCGCGGCAGACGCGCTCAACGTCGAGCCGCAGGACCTGATCGCCGCGCGCGAGGAGCTGCTGCGGTGAGCCGGCCACTGGTGATTTCCGACTGCGACGAGGTCGTCCTGCGGATGGTCGCGCACTTCAAGGACTGGCTGGGCGAGAACCACGGGGTGGATTTCAACCTCGTCGGCAACAACTTCGCCACCGCGATGCGCTGGCGCGAGAGCGGCGAGCCGGTGGGGGAGCGCGACATCTGGCGCTTGCTCGGCGGGTTCTTCGACACCGAAATGGGCCGCCAGGATCCGATCCCCGGCGCGGTCGAAGGCTTGAACGCGCTAGCCGAAGTCGCCGACGTGGTGATCCTGACCAACCTCAACGACGAGCGCCAGGCGCGCCGCGCGCAGCAGCTCGCCGAGCACGGGCTCCACGCGCGGGTGTTCACCAACCAGGGCCCCAAGGGTCCGGCCCTGCGCGCGATCCTCGACGAGTATAAGCCGAGCAAGGCGATCTTCATCGACGACCTCGCGCAGCATCACAAGTCGGCCGCCGAGGATGCGCCCGAGCTCATCCGGCTGCACTTGTGCGGTGAGCCGAGTCTTGCGCCGCACATCGACTGCGCGCTTGAGGCCGGTCACGCGCACGCGCGGATCGACACGTGGGAGGAAGCGCTGCCGTGGCTGCTCGCCCAGTTGCAGGAGGAACAGGTATGAGCATTTCCGCGCGCCTCGCCGAGCTGGGCATCGCGCTGCCGCAAGCCGCGGCGCCGGTGGCGAGCTACGTGCCGGTGGTGGTCGACGGCCGCCGGGCCTACCTGTCGGGGCAGCTGCCGTTCGTCGATGGCAAGCTGGTGACTGGCAAGCTGGGCGCTGACGTTTCGCTCGAGCAGGGGCAGCAGGCCGCGCGCGCGTGCGGGCTGATGATCCTCGCGCAGCTTGAGGCGGCGGGGCTGCTCGACCGAGTAGAGCAAGTGATCAAGCTTGGCGGCTTCGTCGCCTCGACCCCCGATTTCACCGACCAGCCCAAGGTCGCCAACGGCGCTTCGGACCTGATGGTCGAGGTGTTCGGCGATGCGGGCCGCCATGCGCGCAGCGCGGTCGGGGTGCCGGTCCTGCCGCTCAATGCCGCGGTCGAGGTCGATGCGATTGTCGCCATTCGCGCCGATTGACGCGGTCCTCGCGCCGGCCCCTGACCCGGCCCGGATCAGCTGGCTGCGCGAGTGGACCTTCGCCCACCGCGGGGTGCATGACGGGGCGACGCCCGAGAACTCCCCCTCCGCCTTCGCCGAGGCGATCCGCCGCGGGCTTGGCATCGAGTGCGACATCCAGAAGAGCGCCGACGGGCGCGCGATGGTGTTCCACGACTGGGACCTCGCGCGGCTGACCGGCGAGAGCGGCCCGGTCGCCGAACGCTCGGCCGCCGATCTCGAGAAGCTGGCGCTCGGCGGGGGCGGGGACCGGATCCCCACGCTCGACCGCCTGCTCGAACAGGTCGCGGGCCGGGTGCCGCTGCTGATCGAGATCAAGTCCAGGCGCGAGCGGCCGGTGGGCGCGGCGTGTCTGGCGGTGCGCCGCGCGCTCGAAGGCTACCGGGGCGAGCACGCGGTGATGAGCTTCGACCCGCGCGTCGCGCGGTGGTTCGCGCGCCATGCGCCGCAGACCGCGCGCGGCCTTGTCGTCACCGAGGAGAACGACCGCGGCTTCGCGGGCCGCCTGCGCCGCCAGGTGGCGCTTTGGCACGCCCGGCCGGACTTCCTCGCCTACGACGTGCGCGACCTGCCGAGCGCCTTTGCCTCGGCGCAGCGCCGGCGCGGCCTGCCGGTCGCCACGTGGACCGTGCGCACCCCCGAGCTGCTCGAGCGCGCCCGCGCCCACGCCGACGTGCCGATCGCCGAAGGAGCCGGACTGGCGTGAGCGGCGAGCTGGTCG
>JBQCFR010000159.1:0-2143 GCA_051958885.1 Tsuneonella sp. | reverse complement strand
TGTCGAAGAAGATCACCGTGGACGTGAAGGGCGAGATTCTCGCCCTCAAGAACACGATCAACACCCTGGTCGACCAGCTGAACGCCTTCGCGGGCGAGGTGACCCGCGTTGCCCGCGAAGTGGGCTCGGAAGGTAAGCTCGGCGGCCAGGCGCAGGTGGAAGGCGTCGCCGGGACCTGGGCCGACCTGACCGACAGCGTGAACCTGATGGCCGGCAACCTCACCGGCCAGGTCCGCAACATCGCCGAAGTGACCACCGCGGTGGCGCGCGGCGATCTTTCCAAGAAGATCACGGTGGACGTGAAGGGCGAAATCCTTGCCCTCAAGGACACCATCAACACGATGGTCGACCAGCTCAACGCCTTCGCGTCCGAGGTGACCCGCGTCGCTCGCGAGGTCGGAACCGAAGGCAAGCTCGGCGGCCAGGCGCAGGTGCCCGGCGTCGGCGGCACATGGAAGGACCTCACCGACAATGTGAACGCCATGGCCGAGAACCTGACCGGCCAGGTCCGCAACATCGCCGAGGTGACGACCGCTGTGGCGCTCGGCGACCTTTCGAAGAAGATCACGGTCGACGTGAAGGGCGAAATCCTGGAGCTGAAGAACACCATCAACGTCATGGTGGACCAGCTCAACTCCTTCGCGTCCGAGGTGACTCGCGTCGCCCGCGAAGTCGGTACCGAAGGCAAGCTGGGCGGTCAGGCGCAGGTCCGCGGTGTCGCCGGCACGTGGAAGGACCTGACGGACAATGTGAACCTGATGGCGGAGAACCTCACCGGCCAGGTCCGCAACATCGCCGACGTGACGACCGCGGTGGCCAAGGGCGATCTGTCGAGGAAGATCACAGTCGACGTGAAGGGCGAAATCCTCGCCCTGAAGAACACGATCAACACGATGGTCGACCAGCTCAACGCCTTCGCGTCCGAAGTGACCCGCGTGGCTCGCGAAGTCGGTACGGAGGGCAAGCTCGGCGGACAGGCGCAGGTGCCGGGCGTCGGCGGTACGTGGAAAGACCTGACCGACAACGTGAACCTGATGGCGACCAACCTCACCAACCAGGTGCGCGGAATCGCCGAGGTCGTGACCGCGGTCGCCCAGGGCAACCTCAAGCGCAACCTGACGCTTGGCGCGAAGGGCGAAATCGCGGCCCTGGCCGACACGATCAACTTCATGATCGATACGCTTTCGACCTTCGGCGACCAGGTCACCAACATGGCCCGCGAGGTCGGAATCGAAGGCAAGCTCGGCGGCCAGGCGCGAGTCCCCGGCGCCGCGGGCTTGTGGCGCGACCTCACCGACAACGTGAACCAGCTTGCGGCCAACCTGACCAACCAGGTGCGCTCGATCGCCGAGGTGGCGACCGCCGTGACCAAGGGCGACCTCACCCGCTCGATCGCCGTCGAGGCGTCGGGCGAAATGGCCGCGCTCAAGGACACGATCAACGAGATGATCCGCAACCTCAAGGAGCAGACTCTCAAGAATGCGGAGCAGGATTGGCTCAAGACCAATCTCGCCCGCTTCAGCCGAATGCTGCAGGGCGAGCGCGACCTGGCGACCGTCTCCAACCTGATCATGTCGGAGCTCGCGCCGCTGGTGAACGCGCAATATGGCGTGTTCTACGTCTCCAAGCGCGAGGACGACGAGACCAAGCTTGAGCTGGTGGCCAGCTACGGCGCGGAAAATGCCGAGGAACTGAAGGACGAGTTCCGCCTTCGCGAAGGGCTGATCGGCCAGGCCGCCGCCGACCGCCGGCCAATCCTTCTGAAGGACGTGCCGCCGGACTTCATCCGAATCGGCTCCGGCCTCGGCCATGCCAAGCCGGCCAACGTGAACATCCTGCCCGCCCTGTTCGAGGACGAAGTGAAGGCGGTGATCGAGCTCGCCTCGTTCAACGAATTCAACGAGACCCACCAGAACTTCCTCGACCAGCTGATGGAATCGGTCGGAATCGTGCTGAACACGATCGCCGCCACGATGCGTACGGAAGGGCTTCTCAAGCAGTCGCAGCTGCTGACGCAGGAGCTGCAGGCACGTCAGACGGAACTGACGACCAAGCAGGAGGAACTGCACAACACCAACGAGGAGCTTCAGGAGAAAGCGCAGCTTCTCGAGAACGAAAAGAAGCAGGTCGAAGCCAAGAACCT
>JBQCFR010000158.1:0-5052 GCA_051958885.1 Tsuneonella sp. | reverse complement strand
GCACTCCGCCTCGGTGCTCGCCGCTCGCGACGCCTTGCGCGCGTGGACGATCATGCTCGGCGTGGTCGCCTTCTCGATGAGCATGATCGGCACGTTCCTGGTGCGCTCGGGCATCCTCACCAGCGTCCACGCGTTCGCCGTCGATCCGGAACGCGGCACGTTCATCCTGGTGCTGCTGGCGATCTACATCGGCGGCGCGCTCACGCTGTTCGCGACGCGCGCCGGCTCGATTTCGGAAGGCGAGCGGTTCTCCGTCGTCAGCCGCGAGGGGGCGCTGGTGTTCAACAACGTGATGCTGAGCGCGACGCTGGGGATCGTGCTGCTGGGCACGCTCTATCCGCTCCTGACCGAGGCGTTCGGCGTGCGCGTGTCGGTCGGGCCGCCGTACTTCAACCCGGTGGGCGCGATCTTCTTCGTACCGATGCTGGTGGTGATGGCGGTCGGCCCGCTGCTGCGCTGGCGCCGCGACAGCATGGCGCGCGTGCGTGGCTCCGCCGTGCTCGCCGGGCTGGTCGGCCTCGTGGTGCTGGTCGGCGTGCTGGCGTTCGCCTCGGTCGGCGTGCTGCCCCTGCTCGGCCTGGCGCTTGCGGCGGGCGTTGCGCTCGCCGCCTTCCTGCCGCTGCGGGGGCGAACCCTGAAGCGCCTGCCGCTTGCGACTTGGGGCATGGTAGCCGCGCACTTCGGCATCGCGGTCGCGCTGTTCGGCGTCGCGTGCGACAGCGCGTTCAGCGAGGAGAAGCTGGCGGCGGTCTCCGTCGGCGACAGCACCGAGGTCGGCCCGTGGCGCATTACGCTCGCGGGCGTGGCGCCCGTCGCCGGGCCGAACTGGACCGCGATCGAGGGCAATCTGCTCGCCAGCTACGAGGGCGGCGAACCGATCGCGCTCGCGCCGCAGTCGCGCAACTTCTGGGCGCCCCCGCAGGAGACCAACGAGAGCGCGCTGCACACGCGCTGGAACGGCCAGCTCTACACGGTGATCGGCAAGCAGGCGGGCGAGGGCAAGTGGCAGCTGCGGCTGTGGTGGAAGCCGTTCGTGCCCTTCATCTGGCTGGGCGGCATGCTGGTGGCGCTCGGCGGCTTTCTCGCGCTGCTCGGCCGGGTGGCGAGCGATCTCAAGCGCCGGAGCGTCAGGGCCAAGGTCGCCGCGCGCCGGACGGAGGCACGGGCATGAGCTGGCGGCGGTGGGTTCCGCTCGCGCTGTTTGCCGGCTTCGTGGCGCTGGCTGCGTTCATGCTGACGCAGCCGAAGGACGACACCGTCGCCAGCAAGATGATCGGCAAACCGGTGCCGGCGTTCGCCTTGCCGCAGGCGGTGCCCGAGCGGCCGGGCCTCGCGCTCGCCGACCTCAAGGACGGCAAGCCCAAGCTGATGAACATCTGGGCGAGCTGGTGCGTGCCGTGCGTCGCCGAAGCGCCCGAGCTGGCGCGGCTCAAGGGTATTGGCGTGGAGATCGTCGGGGTGGCGATCCGCGACCGGCCGGAGGAGATCGAAAGCTACCTGCAGCAGAACGGCAATCCCTATTCGCGGATCGGGGCGGACGACACCAGCGTGGTGCAGTTCAACATCGGCAGTTCGGGCGTGCCGGAGACTTTCGTGGTCGATGGCAAGGGCGTGATCCGCTACCAGGTGGTCGGCGAAATCCGGCCCGAGCATATCCCCGTGCTGCTCGAAAAGCTGCGCGAGGCACGTCAATGAAGCGCTTGATTGCCCCTGTTCTGCTGGTGTTCGCTATACCCGGAACAGCGCAGGACACGCTGCCCGCTGCCCCCTACGCCTACCGCCAGCTCGACAACCCCGCGCTCGAGGCGAAGGCGCAGCATCTGATGGAGACGCTGCGCTGCCTGCAGTGCCAGAGCCAGTCGATCGCCGACAGCGATGCGCAGATCGCCGGCGATCTGCGCAACCAGGTGCGGATGCGGATCGCCGCCGGAGAGCAGCCCGAGGCGATCCGCCGCTGGCTGATCGAGCGCTACGGCGACTACGTCAGCTACACCCCGACCGTGAGCCGCACCACCTGGCCGCTGTTCGCCGGGCCGATCGTGCTGCTGCTGATCGCGGCGCTGATCCTGTGGCGGCGGCTGGGCAAGCGGGCGTGAGCTTCCTTCCCGTGATCCTCGTCGCCGCGCTCGCCTTCGCCGCGGCCGTTCTCGTGCTGCGCCTGCCGCGTAGCGGATGGGCGCTGTTTGGAGCGGCGCTGCTGTTCGGGCTCGCCGGTTACGCGCTGCAGGGTTCTCCGGGGGAGCCCGGCGCGCCCAAGCAGGGCGTCGAAGGCGGCGAAGCGGGCGCCGGCGACGCGCTCATCGAAGCGCGCCGGTCGCTGTTCGACCCCACTCAACCGCCGTCGCACTTCGTGATCGTGGCCGACGGGTTCGCGCGCCGCGGGCAATACGGCGATGCTGCGGGAATCCTGCGCGGGGCCGTCGATCGCGATCCGGCCGATACCGAGGCTTGGATCGCGCTGGGCAACGATCTCGTCGAGCATGCCGATGGCCAGCTCACCCCCGCGGCGCTCTATGCCTACGGCCAGGCCGAGAAGCTTGCGCCGCAGAGCCCTGCCGCGCCGTTCTTCCTCGGGGTCGCGCTGATCCGCAGCGGGCGGTTGCAGGAAGCGCGCTCGCTCTGGAGCGACCTGCTCGCCAAGGCGCCTGCGGACGCCGCGTGGCGGCAGCAGCTCAAGGAACGGCTCGACCGGCTCGACGTTCTCATCGCACAGTTTAGCGGCCAATAGAGGTCGGTGTGGCTTCGTGTTGCAGGTGCGAAGGCAGGGTGCTAATGGCCGCCGCCCTGTCCCGGGGCGAGCTAGCATGATGACAGCGGACCAGCCTCTTACATGAGCCAGCCTCTCGCGCACGGCGCCGAGAAGGGGGCGGGGGCCAAAGCCAAGCTTGCCATCGGAGCGATCGGCATCGTCTTCGGCGATATCGGCACCAGCCCGATCTACGCGTTTCGCGAAACGTTCGTCGGCCCGCATCCGCTGACGCTCGACACGCTGCACCTGCTTGGCGTCGTCAGCCTCATTTTCTGGGCCATGACGATCATCGTCTCGCTGCAGTACGTCACCGTGCTGATGCGCGCCGACAACAAGGGGCAGGGCGGCACGCTCGCGCTGGTGGCGCTGATCTCGGGGCGTATCGGACGGACCCGCTACGGCTGGATCACGGTGATGCTCGGCGTGTTCGCTACTTCGCTATTCTACGGCGACAGCATGATCACCCCCGCCGTTTCGGTGCTGTCGGCGGTCGAGGGTCTGACCACCGTCGAGGCCGGGCTCGAGCCGTTCGTGATCCCGATCGCGCTGGCGCTGCTGATCATGCTGTTCCTGCTGCAGAAGCGCGGGACGGCGCGGATCGGCAAGCTGTTTTCGCCGATCATGGTCACCTATTTCAGCGTGCTGGCGGTGCTCGGCGGCATCCAGATCTTCCACCACCCGGGCGTGCTGGTGGCGCTCAACCCGTGGTACGCGGTGCAGTTCTTCCTGACCGACAAGCTGCTGGGTTTCCTCGCGCTCGGATCGGTCGTGCTCGCGGTCACCGGGGCGGAGGCGCTCTACACCGACATGGGGCATTTCGGGCGTGGGCCGCTGCGGATGAGCTGGTTCGGCTTCGTGATGCCCTGCCTGCTGATCAACTACTTCGGCCAGGCAGCGATGATCATGCACCTGGAAGCCGCGTCGGCCGCCGAGGCGATCAAGAACCCGTTCTTCGTGATGGCCAGTGAGACGTACCGCCTGCCGCTCGTGCTGCTGGCGACGGCCGCGACCTTCATCGCCAGCCAGGCGGTGATTTCGGGCGCGTTTTCGGTCACTCAGCAGGCGATCCAGCTCGGCTTCGTGCCGCGCCTGTCGATCCTCCACACCAGCGAGACCGAGCATGGCCAGGTCTACATCCCGTTCGTCAACTGGGTGCTGATGTGCGCGGTGATCCTGCTGGTGCTGACGTTCCGCAATTCGTCCAACCTGGCGAGCGCCTATGGCATCGCGGTGACTGGCGCGATGCTGATCGACACCTGCCTGATGGCCGTGCTGTTCGTCGCGGTGTGGCGCTGGAAATGGTGGCAGGCGATTCCGATCGCCGGGGTGTTCTTCCTCGTCGACGGATCGTTCTTCACCGCCAACCTGCCCAAGGTGCCGGACGGCGGCTGGTTCCCGCTGCTGGTTGGCGCCATCGCGTTCACCTTCCTCACCACCTGGGCGCGCGGGCGCAAGCTGATGCGCGACCGCATGAGCGAGGTCGCGCTGCCGATCGAGATCTTCGCGAAGAGCGCGCGCAATTCGGCCACCCGCGTACCGGGCACGGCAATCTTCATGGCCAGCACCACGGGCGGCGTGCCAAGCGCGCTGCTCCACAACATCAAGCACAACAAGGTGCTGCATGAGCGCGTGGTCATCCTGACGGTGTCGATCGCGGACGAGCCGTACGTCGATCCTGAGGCACGCACCGAGGTAAAGGAAGTCGGCGACGGGCTCTACCGGATGATCATGCGCTACGGCTTCATGGAGGAGACCGACATTCCTGCCGCGCTCAAGCAGATCCAGAAGTGCGGCGGCATGTTCGACATGATGCAGACGAGCTTCTTCCTCAGCCGGCAGACGCTGCTGCCGTCGAAGAACCCGGGCATGCCGATCTGGCGTGAGAAGATCTTCGCCTGGATGCTGCGCAACGCGGCGACGGCGATGGAGTTCTTCCGCCTGCCGACCAACCGCGTGGTGGAGCTGGGCAGCCAGGTCGAGATCTAGACCCGAGAGCCTCGGCTTCGCGCAAGTCCTTCGAGACGCTCGGACTTCGTCCTCGCTCCTCAGGACGAAGGGAAAATTTGAAGTTCCGTTCGTCCTGAGGAGCGCTGAAGCCGAAGGCTGAAGCGCGTCTCGAAGGAGCGGCTGGAGAGAGTGCCGTATGGCATTAACCCGTCGGCGGACGCTCCGCTTCCTCTTCCTTGACCCCGTCCGAGGCGAGCCCGTGGCGCAGGAGCATGGGAATTTGCGTGAAGGTGAACAGGAAGCTCAGCGGCATGAATATCCAGATCTTGGCCCACAGCCAGTCGCCGAAGTCGAGC
>JBQCFR010000157.1:0-2044 GCA_051958885.1 Tsuneonella sp. | reverse complement strand
GCCATCCGGTACATGACCGTCACCACCGGGATGCCGGTCAGTCCCGCGATCGGGATCGTCTCGGTCAACGATCCCGAATCGAGCATGAAGCCGCCGCCGTGGAAGTTGATCAGCAGACGCTTGTCGGCGGCAGAATCAGTCCCCTGGCGCAGGACCCACTTCACGGGAACGCCCGCGATCCGACCCTTGCTCACCTCGACCCCGAAGCGTCTGGCGCGGCTCTTGTTGAGCGGCTTCAGGTGGTTGGCGGCCGCCAGGCGGATCGCCTTGCGCGAGATCGGATTGCGCAGCAGCGCCGCCGTCATTTCGGGCGGCGGCGCCTGAGTGAGCATCGGATCCATGACCGCGCGCGCCTCCGCGCTGACGGTCAGCGCGAAAGGCGGCTGCGGCCTCTTCAGGGACCCCATCGGCTCAGCCGCCGAAGCGGTAGCCGACGCGCACGCCGTACATCCGCGGCTCGGTATAGGTGAGACCCACCGTTCCGGTCGAACCCGCGTACTGGTCGAGCACGCCGACCGGCTTGGCTTCATCGGTGATGTTGTTGGCGAACACGCCGATGTCGAGCGGCCGGCCGCCGATGTTCTTGAGATCGATGCTGGCGTTCAGCAGTCCATAGGCCGGCAGGAACTTGTAGAACGACGCGTTCGTCTGCGCGGTCGAAACCTTGCTCTGATGCACGTAGTTCACGCCGAGAGCGAGACCGCCGGCGTGGCCGAGCGCAGTCTCGTAAACCGCTCCGAGCGAGATCTTGTTCTTCGGCGTATACGGGAACGGCGAGCCGTTGAGGATCGCGCCCGCGCTGGCGTCCGCCACCTTGGTGTACTTGCCGTCGATGTACGAATAGCTCGCGGTGAGGGTGAGGCCGGTGACCGGCACCAGCGCGCCGTTGAGCTCGACGCCCTGGATCTTGCCCTGGGCCGCGCTGCGGGTGACGTTGAGCAGCACCGGGCCGACCGGAGTCACCACGCTCTCGACAGTCGTGCGCTGGATGTTGTCGTAGATGCCGCGGTAGGCGGCGATGTTGAGCCGCGCCTCGGCGCCGCCGATGGCGAACTGGGACTTCAGGCCCACCTCGACGTCGGACAGCTTCTCGGCGGGGAAGGTGCGGAATGGCGAGCCGGCCGGGACCAGGCCGTTCACCCCCCCGGACTTGTAGGCGTCGCGCGCCGTCACGTAGACGTGAACCGCCCTGGCAACGTCGTAATCGAGCGTCGCAGTGTAGCTGAGGTAGCTGTCGTCGACCGCACCGGCCACCGGCGTCGGGGTGCCGATCGACTGCGAGCTGAAGCTGTGCTCCCAGGTGTAGCGCAGACCGCCGGTCACGCTGAGCCCCGTGAGAGCCGGCGTCAGGCGGCCCAGGTCAAGCGTCCCCTGCCCGAACACCGCTTCGCTGTGATTGCGCGAATCGAAGATCGCCGAGACGGTCGGCGCGAGCGAGCCGAGCGGGAAGAACGTGTACTGCGCGATACCGGCGGGCAGGTCGGTCGTCTGCCGGTCGAGGAAGCCGCCGACCGCGAACGCCAGCGCATGATCGAAGGCGTTGCCCTGCAGCTGGAGCTCTTCGGTGAAGAAGGTCGGCGCCAGCGTCGGCACGAGCCCGCTCTTGAACAGGCCGGGGTTGGCGGTGTCGACACGGCTCGTCTGGCCCGACAGCGGGAAGACGGTCGCGTCGTAGTCGTAGCCGTAGCGGGTCTTGAGCTCGGAATAGCTGATGATGTTCTTCAGCTTGAGGTCCGCGCCCAGCTCGAGCGACGCCTGGTTGATGACCTGCCAATAACTCGTGTCGGAGAATTGATCGAGGTTGTACGCGACGTGCCGCGGCCCGCGTGCCTGCTGCTCGGCGACTGCGGTCGCCATCCCCGGGAAGATCGCCAGGACCGGGATGATGCCGATGCCCAGCTGCGTTCCGTCGAACGCCGCGGCGGGGTTGAACGCCGCCAGCACGGTGCCGCCGCCGTTGGTGTGCGAGTTGTAGTAGCGCGCCACGGTATAAATTTCGAGCGCATCCACTGGACGCAGCGTCAGGCCCGCGCGGAAGCTCTCG
>JBQCFR010000156.1:0-4063 GCA_051958885.1 Tsuneonella sp. | reverse complement strand
CCGGGGGACCGTCCGCCGGCCGGTGGCGGGGCACCGCGCGCGACTGCAGAGGAGCCTCGCCGCGCGCGCCAGGCGGGGCCCCTCCACCATGCTACGCATGGTCCCCCTCCCCGTTCCGGGGAGGATGCTACTGCGCCGGCTGCGCCTCAGGCGCGGGCGCGGCCGGCGCGGGCTGCTGCGATTGCGGCGCGTTGAGCATGTCCGTGGTGATCGGCGCCGTAGCGGCAGCCGGCACGGCGAACTTCTGCGGCTTGTTGTCAGAGGCGATCGACGCCTGGACGATCTTGGTCGGGTCGGCCGGCGGCTCGCCGCGGTGAATCTCGTCCACCGCGTCCATCCCGGCGATCACTCGCCCGAAGTTGGTATAATGCTTGTCGAGGCTGAAGCGCGGGTAGAACACGATGAAGAACTGGCTGTTCGCGCTGTTCACGTCTTCGGCGCGCGCCATCGACACGGTGCCGCGCAGGTGCGGCATCGGGTTGAACTCCTCGTGCAGGTCCGGGAGCGAGGAACCGCCCTCGCCCGTACCGGTCGGGTCGCCGGTCTGCGCCATGAAGCCTTCGATCACGCGGTGGAAGATCACCCCGTCGTAGAAGCCCTGGCGCGCCAGTGTCTTGATCCGCTCGACCGCATTGGGCGCCCAGTCTGGCATCAGGCGGATCGCCACCCGCTTGCCGTTCGACAGGTCGAGCAGGAGGATGTTCTCCGGATCGTGGCTCAGGTCGAAATCAGGCAGCGAGTAGGTCTTCACCGGCTCGGCCGCCGGCTGGGCGTCCTTGTCCTGGTCCTTCGCCAGCGCGGCGTTCGGCATGAGCGCAAGCGAAGCGAGCGCCGCGGCGGTAAGCAGGCGGTTGAACATATCGATCCCGTGAAAAGCCCTGGTATTCGCCCGCGCTCCTAGCGGGAGCGGACTGTCGGTTCAATGAATGGTTGGCGCTTGCCCCCGTCCTTCGAGCCCTTCGAGACGCTCGGCCTGCGGCCTCGCTCCTCAGGACGAATGGGATAGAGTCAAAAGTTCCCGCCGTTCGTGCTGAGGAGGGACTGAGGAGCGGGCGCCGCCCGCGTCTCGAAGGCCCGTCTCGAAGCGCCCTTCCCGAAGGTCAATAATCGCCCCGCCGCCCGATCCTCTCGACCCGGGCGATCACGTCGCCGCGCACCGCGGGGCTGACGAACGGGGCGATCTCGCCGCCGAACAGCGCGATTTCCTTCACCAGCTTGCTGGCGATCGGCTGCAGGCTGACG
Source organism: Tsuneonella sp. (assembly GCA_051958885.1). Classification (GTDB taxonomy): domain Bacteria; phylum Pseudomonadota; class Alphaproteobacteria; order Sphingomonadales; family Sphingomonadaceae; genus Tsuneonella. The sequence goes on along the minus strand of JBQCFR010000156.1, from coordinate 2,821 downwards.
TCGGCCATCAGGAAGACCGTCTCGATGTTCTCGTTGAGCTGCTGGTTCATGCCGGCCATCTGGTACTCGTACTCAAAGTCGGCGACGGCGCGCAGGCCGCGCACGATCACGCTCGCGCCCATCTTCTCCGCCCAGTGCATCAGCAGCGCGTTGAAACCGACGACCTCTACGTTGGCGAGCCCGAGCGCGCTCACCTCGCGCTCGACCATCGCCATGCGCTCGGCCGGGTTGAACATCGGGTCCTTGCTCGGATTGGTGGTCACCCCGATGATCAGCTTGTCGACCAGCTTGCAGCCGCGGCGGATGATGTCCGCGTGGCCAAGCGTGATCGGGTCGAACGTGCCCGGGTAGATGCCGATACGCTGGCTCACTAACGGTCCCTTTCCACGATGTAGCGCGCGAGGTCGCGCAGCAGGTCGGCTTCCTCGCCGTGTTGCGACAGGTGCCCGATCGCCTGATCGACCAGCGCGCTGGCCTGGCTGCGCGCGCCGTCCACGCCCATTAGGCTGACGAAGGTCTGCTTGCCGGCTTCGGCGTCCTTGCGCAGCGCCTTACCCGTCGCCGCCTCGTCCCCCTCGACGTCGAGCAGGTCGTCGGCGATCTGGAAGGCAAGGCCGATGTCGCGCGCATAGTTCCTGAGGTGGCCGCGCGCCTCGGGCTGAATGCCGCCGAGAATTGCGCCGAACTCCACGGCCGCGCCGAGCAGCGCACCGGTCTTTAGCTGCTGCAGCCGGGTGACGGTGTGGAGGTCGTAGTCGCGCTCGTCGGCGGCCATGTCCATCATCTGGCCGCCCGCCATGCCGCTCCAGCCGCTCGCGGCCGCAAGCGCGGCGATCAGCTCAGCGCGGACGAACGGATCGCCGCTGGTCTCGGGCATCGAGAGGATCTCGAACGCCAGCGCGTGGAGCGAATCGCCGGCAAGCACCGCGGTCGCCTCGTCGAAAGCCTTGTGAACGGTTGGCTTGCCGCGCCGCAGGTCGTCGTCGTCCATGCACGGCAGGTCGTCGTGGATCAGCGAATAGACGTGGATTGCCTCGACGGCGCAGCCGGCGCGCACCGCGCGGTCGCGCTCGACGCCAAAGACCTGCGCGGTCGCGACCGTGAGCAGCGGGCGAATCCGCTTGCCGCCGCCGATCGCGGCGTAGCGCATCGCTTCGACCAGGGGCGCGCGGGTGTCGGGCGGAACGGGCAGGAAATCGTCGAACCTGGCGTCGACTTCGGCCTGGATTTGCCGCAGCGCGGTGGTCAGCCGATCGCCGCCGCTGACGAGTTCCATCTCAGCCGTCCGCATCGAACGGCACCGAGTGGCTCGGCTTGCCGTCGGGCCCGGCGACGATCTTCTCGATCCGCGCCTGCGCCGCGTCGAGGCGCGCCTGGCAGTGCTTGCGCAGAGCCTCGCCGCGCTCATAGAGGTCGATCGAGGCGTCGAGCGGCACGTCCCCGCTCTCGAGCCGGCGCACCACGTCCTCGAGCGCGCGCAGCGCGTCTTCAAAGGTCATCTGGGCAATATCGGGGGCACCCTCGTCCATCGCGGCCAAGCATTGACCATCGCCGCGCGCCCGGTCAAGTTGCCATGCGGGCCGCGTGGGGGAGGGATCGGCATGTTCATCGGACACTGGGCCCCCGCGCTCGCCGCGGCGGCGGTAGCGAAGCGCGAGCCGCGGCTGGGGACGCTGTTCGTCGCCGCGCAGCTGCTCGACTGGGCGTTCTTCGCATTCCTGCTGCTCGGCGTCGAGCACATGCGCGCAGTGCCGGGGATCACCGCGATGAACCCAATGGACCTCTACGACATGCACCTGACGCACAGTCTCGTCGGCAGCCTGTGCTGGGCGGCCGGGTTCGCGCTGGTGGTGTGGTGGTGGCGGCGCGACCGAAGCTATGCGCTGCTTGCCGGGGCGGTGGTGTTCTCGCACTGGCTGCTCGACCTGCTGGTTCACCGGCCCGACCTGACGCTCGCCGGCGCGCCGCCGAAGTTCGGGCTGGGCCTGTGGAACTATCCGTGGATCGAGATCCCGCTCGAGCTGGCGCTGACCTACGGCGCGCTGGCGTTCTATCTTGTCCGCACCCGAGGGCCCGCGCTGCCGGCGATCGTGCTCGGCGTGGTCCTCGCCATCCTGCAGGCGGTAAACTGGTTCGGGCCGGTCGCCGAAACGGTCACGCCGGGGACCAGCTATCTCGCCTTCTTCGCCTATGGCCTCGCCACGCTATGCGCATGGTGGCTGGGGAAGAGCCGCACGCACGCGCCTGCGCGGGACTAGCCCGCCGCGCCGCCCGCCGCTAAGGGCGCGGGCATGCCAAATGTCGCTGACTCGATCACCGCAGATGTCGTCGAGGCGCACGGCCTCAGCCCCGAGGAATACGAGCGGGTGCTCCACGCGCTCGGGCGCGAGCCGAACCTCGTCGAACTCGGCATCTTCTCGGTCATGTGGTCCGAGCATTGCAGCTACAAGAGCTCGCGCATCCACCTCAAGAAACTGCCCACCGAAGCGCCGTGGGTCATCTGCGGCCCCGGCGAGAATGCCGGCGTGATCGACATCGGCGACGGCCAGGCCGCCATCTTCAAGATGGAGAGCCACAACCACCCGAGCTACATCGAGCCCTACCAGGGTGCGGCGACGGGCGTCGGCGGCATCCTGCGCGACGTGTTCACGATGGGCGCGCGCCCCGTCGCCAACCTCAACGCGCTGCGCTTCGGCCGGCCCGAGCATCCGAAGATGAAGCATCTGGTGCAAGGCGTGGTCGCGGGCATTGGCGGCTACGGCAACTGCGTCGGCGTGCCGACGGTGGGCGGCGAGACCAACTTCGACGCCGCGTATGATGG